>JBDSFL010000226.1:0-3066 GCA_039919545.1 Thermoanaerobaculia bacterium
CGGAATCGCCGGCGTGGAGCGCCTCCACCTGCGGCCGCGTGGCATCGCTCCATTGCGTCTGGAGCGGTCCGCCGGGCGTGTGCCGCCAGAGAGTGGTCGGGGCGTCGGGGCGGAATTGCGCGAGCCAGGCTCCGGAAAAATCAGCGGTGGGGATGGCGAAGAGGTCCGCGTCGGTGGTCGCCAGCCAGTTGCCGGCGACGGGAGCAAGCCTCGCCAGCTCCGTGGCGGCGGTTGCGCTGCTGTACCCGACGCGTCGATCATTCACGAGCGCGCCATCGGGGCGGTACGTGACCCCCAGGCTCATGTCGAGGTAGGCGGAACCCTGCGGCGTGATCCAGCCTTCGAGATCGACCTGAAGCGGGTCTCCCCACGGAAAGGCGATCGGTGTCGATGCGCTCCCGGCCAGGCCCACCAAGAAGAGCCCCCGCTGGGTGAAGAGGGAGCCGGGAAGCAGCGAGACGCCGGAGACGAGGAAACGCGAGCCCTCGCGATCCGAGCCCAGCACACGGCAGCCCTGGACCGAGAGCGCGTCGTGCGCGAAGACGAGACGCGAGGTGCCGTCCGGTCGCACGGCGTACACGCCGTCCCGGCCCGAGGCGGCGAGGTCTCGAAACGCCACGACGAACGGGAATGTCGCATTGCCGGGGCGCAGCGCCGCGGTGCGGGAGCGCACCAGAGGGCCGCCGCGATCCACGCCGAAAGACGTCGGGATCGACAGGCTCGGATGGAGATCGGCCCCGCGCCCGTCTGGAAGGAGGAACGAGCTCCAGGTGACCCCGGCATCCGGGCTCACGAGATAGCGGAATTGATGGCTCGGATTCTCGCCGGCGAGGTTCGCGTCGGTGCGCACGAAGAGGCTCGGGACGTGATCGTCCCCTTCCCACACGGCGGCCAGAGTGATCTCCGCGCTGGAGCCATCGGCTGGCAGCACGACGCGCCGCTCTCGCGCGCCCGTCGAATCATGGAGCACGAGGCGCCCTTTCGCGTGAACCAGGCAATCGCCGCAGAAGGGGCCGGCGACCGCATCGGCCTCGACGAGCGCGAAGAAGCGATTCGTCCGCCGCTGCATCGCGGGCTCCGCCTGGCGTTCCGTCACGGCCGCATACGAGATGACGCGTGCCTGGAGAGAACACACCGGCATCCCCAAGGACGCGAGCGCCACGAGGGCGGCCCGCCAGGGACGCCGTACCGATGAGTTGTTCATCACCCCTCCTGAACAGATGGTCCCGTTCGGAGTGACGCCACGCAATGGAACCTAACGGAGCGGCTCAGCGGCGGGCTTCGGTCTCGCCGCCCGGATCCTTCAGCAGCGTGAGCCGCCCGTCCCTCACCGGCTTGAACGGGCCCGCGGCGCCTCTCTTCTTCAGGGCGGGGATCAGCTCGTCCCGCAGCAAGCCTCGGTCGTAGAGAATCACCACGCGCTCGCGCGGCATGCGGCCGATGACGGATTCGAGGCCGTCTCCCCCGAGCGCCAGGAAATCGGTCGTGGCCACCGTGTAGAGCGCGGCGTCCTCGAGCGGCGAGCCGTCCGCCTTGGTCACTCGCAGCCGCTCCTGGGCACGCGAGTCCTTCCGCCAGTCGGCCGACACCCGGAGGCCGCTCACCTGGAAGATCCCGTGCTCGCCGTTGGTTCCGAGCCGGAGCACTTCGCGCAGCTCGGCCCCGGTGAGGACGAGCCTGGCGAGATAGTTGTCGAACGGCAGGACCTCGAAGATGTCTCCATACGTGAGCTCGCCCGCCTTCAGGTCGGAGCGCATCCCGCCGGAATTCGTGATCGCGAAGTCCGCGCCCGGCACGGCGTCGCGCAGCGCATCGGTCAGCAGATCGCCCAGCACCGACTCGTCGTTGTGGCCGCGCGGAAAGCGGGCCTCCGCGCTGAACCCGAGCGGCTGGCGCTTCTGCGCGGCCACCTGCTCGATGAACGGCGCCATCACCCTGGCCACCGCGGCATCGGGAACCACGGGCTGGCCCTCGTAGCGCGCGGGCGTCAGCTCGAAACCCGCCGGAGGCTTGCGCGGGTCGCAGGATTCGGTGCCCGCATACACCTCGCGGCAGACCGGGACATGAGGGCGGAGCACCGTTCGCTCCGGGAGCGCGCGGTGCGTGCGGGGGTTCACCCAGAGTTCGGTCACCCCGAAGGCGCGTCCGTGCGAAAGGGCCTGCGTGATCGGGAGCCCCTGGAGCACCGTGCGCACCTCGCGATGGGTGTGCCCCCCGAAGAAGACGTCCACCGTCCCCGCCGGAATCCGGCGCGCGAAACGAAACGACTCCGCCTCCTGGTCACACGAGTCCGTGACGGCCGGATCTTTCACCGTGCTGCAAGAGCCCCCCATGTGCGCGACCACCACCACCGCATCGGCTCCCGCCTTGCGCAGCTCCGCCGCGGCAGCCACCGTCTCGTCGACGGGATCGGTGAAGTCGAGCGTCTGCACGTTGAGGGGGTTCGTGACCGAGCGTGTGATGGGCGTGATCAGCCCGATGATCCCGATGCGCGCGGAGCCGACCTTCACGATCGTGGATGGACGCAGCCACGACGGGCGCGCCGCGGTTTTCTTCTCCCTGATATTCGCGGACAGCAGCTGGTAGCGCGCCCGCTCGACGTTGCGTTTCAACGCCCCCAGCGGGTCCTGATCCGGCTGGCGCGCGAACGAATCGCTTCCCGAAGGCCCGAAATCGAACTCATGGTTCCCCACCGCCGCGGCCGTGTACCCGATCAGATTGAACGCCTGGACGACCGATTCCCCTTCGCTGACGTTCGACGCGAGCGTGCCCTGGAACTCGTCCCCCGCATCGAGAAGGAGAACGCGTCCGGGGTTCGCCGCGCGCAGGTTGGCCACGTAGCCGGCGAACACGTCGAGCCCGCCGCGATGCAGCGTCTTCCCCGATGCCCCTTCGATCCTGTCGTCGGTTCCCTCGAGCGCGCCGTGCAGGTCGGCAGTCGAGACGATCACCACGTGCTCGAGCGAGAGCGCGGCTGACGGCGCCCCCGCAGACGCGGCCGGAGCGCCCTGCGACGGACGAGGCGCGCGAGCCGTGGAGACGCATCCGGGAGACACGGCGACGAAC
>JBDSFL010000234.1:0-2734 GCA_039919545.1 Thermoanaerobaculia bacterium
GAGAGCCTCACACGCGAGGTGAGGCGCCGCTTTCTGGGGCACGAGCTGAAGAGCCACCGCTTTCTCAGCAGCCTGGGGTGAGAGCTCGTCGAGGCACGGCTCTGCTAACCTTCGACTCGTTTCCGACCGTGGACGCCAACAAGAATCCGAGGGTGAGATGGACTTCCAGACGCTGATCCTGAAACTGTCCGGGTTCTGGTCCTCGAAGGGCTGCCTCATCGAGCAGCCTTACGACATCGAGGTGGGCGCGGGAACCATGCATCCGGCCACGTTTCTGCGCGTGCTCGGCCCCGAGCCGTGGGCCGCGGCCTACGTGCAGCCCTCACGCCGCCCCGCCGATGGACGCTATGGCGAGAACCCGTTCCGCCTCGTGAAGCACCACCAGTTCCAGGTCGTCATCAAACCCTCGCCGATGGACATCCAGGACCTCTACATCGAGAGCCTGAAGTCGCTCGGGATCGATCCGCGCGAGCATGATCTGCGTTTCGAGGAGGACAACTGGGAATCGCCCACGCTCGGCGCGTGGGGCGTCGGCTGGCAGGTGCTGCTCGACGGCATGGAGATCAGCCAGTTCACCTACTTCCAGCAGGCGGGCGGCCTCGACCTTCGTCCCATCACCGCGGAGATCACGTACGGTCTCGAGCGGCTCACGATGTTCCTCGCGCGGCAGGAGTCGGTCTACGACATCGAGTGGACGCCCGGCATCCGCTACGGCGAGGTGCGCAAGCAGGACGAGTACGAGACGAGCAAATATGGTTTCGAGATCGCCGATCCCGCGCTGCACCAGCTGCTGTTCGAGAAGTTCGAGATCGAGGCGGGGCGCTGCCTGGCGGCGGGACTCGTGATTCCCGCGTACGAGTTCACGCTGAAGTGCTCGCACGCGTTCAACATTCTCGACGCGCGGGGGGCGGTGTCGGCCACCGATCGGGTAGGCATCATCCGTCGCGTGCGCGACCTCGCCGTGAAGTGCGCGAAGGCCTACGTGGCCTCGCGCGAGGGGCTCGGCTATCCGCTGCTGCCGAAGGAAGCCCTGGTCGAAGCGCCGGTCGGGGAGAGCTGAGATGGCCGAATTTCTTCTCGAGATCCTGGCGGAGGAGATCCCGGCCGGCATCCTTCCCGCGGCCCGCAACGAGCTCCTCCAGAGCATTGCCAAGACGCTCGCCGACGAGCGCGTCAACGGCACCTTCTTCGTGCACTCCACCTCGCGGCGGCTCATCGTCGTGGGGCGCGACCTCCTCGAATCCCAGCCCGATTTCGAGACCGAGGTCCAGGGACCGTCCGCTTCCGTGGCGTTCGACGCCGAGGGGAAGCCCACACGGGCGGCCGAGGGTTTCGCCAAGGGTCAGGGCGTCCCCGTCGACAGCCTCACGATCAAGAGCACGCCGAAGGGCGACTACGTCATCGCGCGCAAGGTCGTCACCGGCTGCGCCAGCGCGGACGTCATCGCCGAGTTCGTGCCCGGCCTCGTCGAGCGCATGACCTTCCCGCGCATGATGCGGTGGGGCGAGGGGCGGTCGAACTGGATCCGGCCCGTGCATTCGGTCGTCGCGCTTTTCGACGGACTCGTCATTCCCTTCACGCTGTTCGGCATCGAGAGCGGACGCGTGACGACGGGGCACCGCACGCTCTCCGAGGGGCGGCTCATCGTGACCGGCGTCGACGATTATCTCGCCAAGCTCCGCAACGCCAACGTCGAGCCCGACCACGCGATCCGCAGGCGGCACCTGGCCGAGAAGGCCGATGCTCTGGCGCAGGCCGTGGGCGGTTTCCCCGCTTCCGATCCCGCCCTGATGGACACGTGGGCGCACCTCGTCGAGGCTCCCGGCCTCAACTGCGGCGCATTCGACGCCGCCTTCCTCCAGCTGCCGCAGGAGATCCTCGTCACGACGATGCGTGAGCATCAGAAGGTTCTCCCCATCCGCGACGGCGACGGCGCTCTCGTGCCGCACTTCCTCGCGGTCTCGGACCAGGTGGGCGATCCGAAGGGCTTCATCGTCAAGGGAAACGAGTGGGTCATCAACGCCCGCTTCGCCGACGCGCGCTTCTTCTACGAGGACGACGGAAAGATCCCGCTGGAAGATCGCCTGGCGAGGCTCGCGAACCTGCAGTTCCAGGTGAAGCTCGGCGACTACCTGCGCAAGACGGGGCGAATCCAGGAGCTGGCCGAGCGCCTCGCCGCGCGGCTGGGCAAGAGCGAGCTGTCGGGCCATGTCGTGAAGGCGGCGCGCCTGCTGAAGACCGACCTCGTCACCGACATGGTGCGCGAGTTCACCGACCTGCAGGGAATCGTCGGCGGCCTCTACGCGCAGCGTGAAGGGGAGCCCGAGGACGTGTGGCAGGCGATCTACGACCAGTACCGCCCCGCGTCGAACGAGGAGACCTCTCCGCGCGGCGACGTCGGCGGAATCGTCGGCCTGGCGGACCGGCTCGACACGTTGACCGGGCTCTTCGGCCTCGGTCTCGTCCCCACGGGCTCGAAGGATCCGTATGCGCTGCGGCGCGCGGCGCTGGGCGTCGTGAAGATCATCCTCGACAAGAAGTGGCGCCTGGATCTCCCGGTGGCCGTCTCGGACGCGCTGCTCCTGCACGGCGCGCTCCCGCGCTCGCGCAACGAGGTGCTGCCCGACTTGAACGCCTTTCTGATGGAGCGCCTGCGCTTCGTGCTCGACCGGCGCGGCTACCGCGGCGACGAGATCGAATCGGTGCTGACGACCGAGTGTCGCGACCTGGCCGA
>JBDSFL010000249.1:0-3240 GCA_039919545.1 Thermoanaerobaculia bacterium
GTTCGTCGCCCCATCCGGAAGGACGCGCGTGCGGGTGAACGTCGGCGCGACCGCGAGAGCATCGGTGGAGCGATAGATGCCGCCGTCGGCTGCAGCGCCGACGACCGTCGCGATCAGCAGATTCGAATCACCCGGATCGAGCACCAGGTCGACCACGTTCCGGGAAGCTCCCGCGACGAGTCCGGTGAGCTGAGCGAAGATCGGGGTGGCCGTGTTCGCGTTCGTGGAGCGATAGATTCCGCGCGTGGGAATGTTGAAGGGACCGACCGCCGGGTTACCGCTGATCGCGGAAGTGGTGCACACGAAGATGGTGCTGCCGTCGCTGCTCACGGCGATGCGGCCGATTCCGCGCCCGCTGAAGATGTCGACGGCACCCGCCGTCTGATTGAACGGACCGCTGATCGTCGGTGTCGCGCTATTGGCCGCCGAGATCTTGTACACCCCGACCCCGACCAGGCTGTCACCCGAGAAGCCCGCCTCGCCAGTGCCGATCCAGACGACGTTGCTGTCGGACGGATCGATCGTGATCGCACCGATGGCGAGCGTCCCGAGCTGCAGCTCGAAGAGCGGCGTCCAGTTGTCGCCCCCGTTCGTGGACTTGTAGATTCCGCCGCCCGCGGTGCCGACATAGAGGATGTTCGAGTTGGTGGGGTGAATCGCGATGGAGATCGTGCGCCCGCTGACAGGCACCGATGTATTGCTGGTCTGCCCGTTCGGGATGGGATGCGGCCCGAGCAGCGCCCACGCGGGTCCGCCGCCAAGGCTCTTGATCTTGTTCCGCTGCCGGATCTGGTTGTCCATCTCCTGGATGGCTCGCCCGCGCGCATCGTAGGAAAGGGAGCCTGGGTTGCCGCGCTTCTCGTTGATGTATTCGGCGCGCTTGCGCAGGTACTCGCCCTTGTCGATCTTCCCGGCCATTCCTGGAGGAAGGTCGGGATCGTTGTCACCCTCGACCTCGTCCTCGACGTCGGAATCCGCGCGCGCGTCGACCTTCGAGGCCTCGCGAGGCTTCTTCTCGCGCTGGGCGGCGAACGTGGGAACCGCGGTTGCGATGCTGAGGAGCGATAAAACGACAGCCAGGCTGACGGATTTCTTCACGCGTGACCTCTTAAAATTTTGATACCGACCTGTAAAGCCTATCACGCGCGAGGGGTCAAGCCTGGACCATCGAAATGATGCTCGTTTGCGGCTCGTTGCCGGTCAATCCCACTGGAATTTAACCAGCGCCACGGCGAAGAATGCCGTGGCGAAGCCGAGCAGCACGGCGACCGCCGGCAGCACGGCGACGAGCCCCGCTCCCTTCACGAGCACGTCCTGATACGCCGTGAGCGCCCACGCATGCGGCGTCAGCAGCCCCACCGTCTGCATCGACTGCGGCATCGCCATCCGCGGCACCATCACACCTCCCAGCGCCGCCATCGTGACGACGAGCATGGATCCCAGCCCCCCGATCTGTTCGGTGGTCTTCGCGAGTGACGCGATGAGGAGGCCGAGGCCGCTGGCGGCGAGCGAAGCGGCAACGGTGATCGCCATGAGCGCGAAGGGATGGCTGCCGATGGCCAGGCGCGGCGCACCCAGAAGAGGCAGGAGCAGCGCGCCGGCCGCGAACATCGTGACCACCTGCGCGAGGTTGACGAGGAAGAACGGCACGAGCTTGCCGATCAGCAGCTCGGGCCGGGAGATCGGCGCGACCTGCAGACGGCGGAAGGTGCCGAGCTTCTTCTCCTCGAGCAGGCTCGACGCGATCTGCTGCGAGATGAAGAAGAGGCCGAACAGCGTCCAGGCGGGCACGTTGTGCTGCACGACGTTCGGCACTCCGGCCCTTTCGGGGCCGAACATCCGGCCGAGGGCCATCGTCATGACGACGATGAACATCGTGGGCATGAGGAAGAGATTGCCGAGGCCTCGGGGATCCTTCCAGAGGATCTGCAGGTCCTTGCGGGTGATGGCTGCGATGGTGTGAAGCATCATTTCTCCGTTCGGCTCAGTTGCGGAGCCGCTTGCCGGTGAGCTGCAGGAACACCGACTCGAGCGTCGGCCTGGCGTATTCGAGCGCGGTGATCGGGAGACCGTTCGACTGGAAGAGCTCGATGACGGCCGGCACGATGCGGATCGGCTGGCGCGCCGCAATGAGCACTCCCCCGTCGCGCGGCTCGGCCGAGGTGACGTCGGGGAGCCGGCGCAGGGCGGCCAGCAGAGCTTCCTGAGGCGCATCCGCACCCGACACGGACACGGTGCCGCCGCCCAGGCTGTGCACCAGCTCCGCCGGTGAGCCGGTGGCGATGATCCGTCCCTCGTCCACCACGGCGATGCGGCCGCAGAGCCGCTCCGCCTCTTCCATGTAGTGCGTCGAGAAGATCACCGTCAGGCCGTCCCGGCTCAGCATCTCGATGCCGTCCAGGATGAAATTCCTCGACTGCGGGTCGACCCCTACAGTCGGCTCGTCGAGGAACAGGATCTCGGGCTCGTGCAGCAGGCCCGCGGCGATGTTCACGCGGCGCTTCATGCCGCCCGAGAACGTGCCGATCGCCTCGTCGCCTCGATCGGCGAGTCCAACGCGAACGAGGCACCTCTCCACCGCATCGGCCAGCTTCCGGCCGCCGAGACCGTAGAGGCTGCCGAAGAATCGGAGGTTGTCTCGCGCGGAGATGGTCGGATAGAGCGCCAGCTCCTGCGGCACGAGGCCGATGCGCTTCTTCACTTCGCGGGTCCGTCTCACCACGTCGAAGCCCGCCAGGAGAGCCGTGCCGCTGGTCGGTGTGAGCAGCCCCGTGAGCATCGCGATCGTGGTCGTCTTCCCCGCCCCGTTGGGCCCGAGGAGACCGAACACCTCGCCGCGCTCGACCTCGAAGCTGAGGCCGGAAACCGCATCGGCGCCCGCTGGCTCGTAGCGCTTCACCAGCTCGCGCACCTGGAGCAGCGGGGCCATGCTCAGCTCCCTCCGTGGCAGATGCGGCACGAGCCGGAGGCGAAGGTGGATGCGCGGCTCGAGAGCTTCGCCGCCGCGGCGGGGTCGCTCTTGGCGGCCTCGACCACGCTCGCGTACTCCTCGAAGTCGCTGCGGAACGGCCAGGTGGCGTACGACGGCGTGCTGCGCACACGGGCCACGAGCTCGGCGGAACGCGGAATGTTCCCCGACCGCGCCTCGTATTCCGAGAAGAAGAAGAAGAAGCCCTCGAGGTTGTGCGGCCAGTGCGGCCGGTTGCCGCACGACACGTCTTTCGATTCGGTGCAGTCGCC
>JBDSFL010000321.1:0-8228 GCA_039919545.1 Thermoanaerobaculia bacterium
GCGACGTGACGCTCGACAAGATCGACCCGCTGAAGATGCGTCCGGGCATGCGGGTGCGCGGCAAGGTCGCGACCCGGCGCGTCGTCCAGGCCCTGGTGATTCCCGCCAACGCCATCGAGCTTTCGGCCGAGGGCGCGGTCGTGTTTCGCAAGCGGGGGGGCCGGGTGGAGCGCGTGGCCGTCGAGGTGGGCGCGCGCAGCGGCTCGGACGTGGAGATCAAGAGCGGCCTGACCGAAGGGGACATCGTGCTGCGCGCCAAGGGAGCCTCTTCGTGACCGGCTCGCGGCGCCTGCTGCTGGCGGGCTTCGCGACAGCCGGGGTGCTCGTGGCGTGCGGGGCGTACCAGGCGGCCTCGTCCTTCCGGTCGCAGGAATCCGTGCCGGTCTTCGTCGTGCAGAAGACGACGCTGAGGCGCACGGTGAACGCCGAGGGGAACCTCAAGGCGGTCGAAGCGACGCCCCTCATTGCCCCCGGCGCAGACCTCGACTTCAAGATCGCCTGGCTGGCCGACGACGGCTCACGCGTGAAGAAGGGCCAGACGATCATCCGGTTCGACTCGACCGACACCGAGAAGAGCCTCTTCCTGGGCCAGGCCGATCGCGGCAAAGCCAGCGGGCAGGCCAGCAAGGAGCGAGCGGAATCGGGCGCGGTGCTCACCGGCCTCTCGCGGGATGCCGAGCAATATCGCCGCGAGCTGGTGGCCGCCACCACCTTCCAGAGCAAGGACCCCGAGATCTTCACGCGCCACCAGATCATCGAGGCCGACATCGACGTCGATCTCGCGGGCGTGCGTGAGACGAACGCCCTGACCTCGCGCACCAAGCGGGGCAAGCTCTCGCAGACGAACCTCGACCTCTTCGCCATCGACGGCAAGAAGGCCGGCTTCAAGATCGATCGCGCCTCGCTCCAGATGGCGCAGCTCGAGGTGAAGGCTCCCTACGACGGGCTCGTCGTTTTCCAGCGCGACTGGAAGGGCGACCTGCCGCAGATCGGCCAGAGCGTCTGGAGCGGCTTCAAGCTGGGCGAGCTTCCCGACCTGACCGTGATGGAGGCCGAGATCTTCGTGCTCGAGGCGGACGCGGGCGGCCTCGTGGCCGGAAAGAAGGCCACGGTCGTCATCGAATCGCATCCCGATTCTCCCGTCTCGGCCACGGTCAAGAAGGTCGACTCGCTCCCGAAGCCGCGCGTGAAGGGCGTGCCCGTGCAGTACTTCGGCGCCACGCTGGAGCTCGCGAGGACCGACCCCGCCGTGATGAAGCCGGGACAGCGGGTGCAGGCGCTCGTCGTGCTGGGCGAAGAGAGAGACGTCCTCGTCATCCCGCGCCAGGCCGTCTTCGAGAAGGACGGCAAGAAGGTCGTCTATCAGAAGAAGGGAAAGCGCTTCGAGTCGGTGCCCGTCACGCTCGGCACCCTGGGCCTCGCGCGCGTGGTCGTGTCGAAAGGGATCAGCGAAGGGGCCGTGATCGCGCTCTCCGATCCGACAGGGGCTTCCGCCCGCAAAGACCAGAAGCCGGTCGCCAAGACCGCGGGTCCGCTGGGGTAGACCGTGCAAGCCAGCGAAGCCTTCCTCCGCGCCCTCTCGAATCTCGGCGTCCACAAGCTGCGCTCCACGCTGACGATGCTCGGCATGATCTTCGGCGTCGGCGCGGTCATCGCGATGCTGTCGATCGGAGCCGGGGCCGAGAAGCAGTCGCTTCAGATGATCGAGAAGATGGGCCTTTCGAACATCCTGGTGAGGGCGCGCGACCTCAAGCCCGACGACCGCGAGGAGATCCGGAAAAAATCGCTGGGCGTCTCGCTGCGCGACGCGGCCGCCATCGAGGAAGCGGTCGAGGGCGTGGAGGTCACCGGGCCGCGCGTGCTCATCAACCCGTACAAGGTGCTCTCGGCGTCCGGCAAGAGCGAGGCGAAGCTCTTCGGCGTCTCTTGGCGCCACGCCGACCTCGCCAGCGTCTCGCTCGCCGAGGGACGCTTCTTCTCGCAGGACGAGGAGAAGGTGCACGCGCAGGTCTGCGTCATCGGCGGCGGCGCGCGGCGTGATCTCTTCGGCTTCGGGGAAGCAGTGGGCCACGACATCAAGGTGAACGACGTCTGGCTCGCCGTGATCGGCATCCTCGCGGCCGACGCGGAGGGGAGCGCCTCGTTCCAGGGCGTGTCGGTCGGCTCGAGCGCCCGCGAGATCTACATCCCCGTCACGACGGCCCTGCGCAAGTTCGACCGCGACCCGCTCGAGTCGCCGCTCTCCGAGCTCGTCATCCGGCTGAAGAAGGGGACGCCCCCCGGCGAGACCTCTGCCGCCATCACCACCCTCGTCGACCGCCTGCATGGCGGCGCCACGGACTTCGACGTCATCGTCCCGGAGATGCTGCTGCAGCAGAGCCGGCGCACGCAGCGTCTCTTCAACGTGGTCATGGGGGCCATCGCCGGCATCTCGCTCCTCGTGGGGGGCGTCGGCATCATGAACATCATGCTGGCCACCGTGCTCGAGCGCACCCGGGAGATCGGCATCCGCCGGGCGGTCGGAGCCAAGCGGCGCGACATCCGTTTCCAGTTCGTGGTCGAGGCCTTCGCTCTCAGCGTGTCGGGGGGGCTGGCGGGCGTGGTGATGGGTGTCGCCATCGCCAAGCTCGTGGCCGCTTACGCGGGCTGGCCCACGGTCGTCACCATCGCCTCGCTCGTGCTGTCGACCGGCGTCTCGGCCGGCGTGGGGCTGGCTTCGGGGCTCTACCCCGCCGTCCGCGCGTCGCAGCTCGACCCCATCGAAGCGCTCCGCTACGAGTAGCCCGCGGGCCCGCAAAGGGCGGCGGGAGCGCGGCAGGAACGAAGTACGATACCGGTGCAGGAGAGCGGCGATGAGCACACGTGAACACTTCCTCAAGGTCTTCGGCGACGAGAAGCCCAAATTCATTCGCGTCCTGAAGGCCGTGCCCGCGGATCAGCCGGCCTACACCCCCCATCCCCGATCGATGTCGGCCGGCGATATCGTCTGGCTGCTCGCGAGCGAGCTGAACGACGCCGCCGAGGTGATGGACCACGGCGAGGTGAATTTCGTGATCAAGCCCGCTCCCGGCTCGCTCACCGACTCGGTGGCGGCCTACGAGAAAAATTCCGAGGCTTTGAGCACGCGCCTCGAGGCCGTCAGCGACGAGGCCTGGGAGAAGCCCGTGAAGTTCCTCATGGACGGCAAGGCCGTCTGGGAAGCTCCTCTGGGCGAGATGCTCTGGGGCTTCCTGTTCGATGCGATCCACCATCGCGGCCAGCTCTCGACGTACATCCGCCCAATGGGGGGAAAAGTGCCCTCGATCTACGGACCCTCGGCCGACGACCCGGGAATGTAGCTGGGCCATCCGGATGGAGAGTCCGCGCAAGCCGTGAGCGGCATCGAGATCGAATGCCTCGCTGCCGAGAGCCTCGGACCGATCCTCGAGCGCCAGCGCCAGGTCGATGGCTCGCGCGAGATCCCCCGCTTTCCGCTCGACACGCTGCTCATCACCATCCTCGAGAAGGCAAACGAGTTCGTTCCTTCGGCCTCGGGCTCGATCCTGCTGGACGACCCCATCCTCAAGCGTGAGGGCCAGGGTGTGGGCGAGCAGCAGCTGATCTTCGTCTGCTGCTTCGGCACCTCGGCCAAGGCCTTCCTTGGAGAGCGGATCAAGGGCAACAAGGGAATCGCGGGGGCCGTCTATCGCACCGGCGTCTCGCGCATCACGAACGACGCCTACAAAAGCCACGAGTTCGCCCACGAGTTCGACAGCAGGACCGGGCACAGCACGCAATCCATCCTGTGCGTGGCGATCCGAATCGGTAGCTCGATCTGCGGCGTCATCGAGCTCGTGAACCGGCGCGGGGGCGGGGGCTACACCGAGGGCGAACGGGAGCTGCTGGAGATCTTCGCGCAGTACATCTCCTCCACCATCCAGAACG
Source organism: Thermoanaerobaculia bacterium (assembly GCA_039919545.1). Classification (GTDB taxonomy): domain Bacteria; phylum Acidobacteriota; class Thermoanaerobaculia; order UBA5066; family UBA5066; genus JBDSFL01. The sequence continues at coordinate 3,925 of JBDSFL010000321.1, forward strand.
CGGTGGACGCCAAGCGAATCGCCAAGGTGGTGCGCACGGACGACCTGAGCGGGCTCTCGAACGACCGCTTCCTGCACGAGCGGCTGCCGCTCGAGGTCGAGCGCAGCCTGCGCACGCGAGCGTTCCTGTCCGTGATCTTCCTCGACCTCGACCGCTTCAAGGAGATCAACGATGCCCACGGCCACCTCGTCGGCAGCGCGACGCTGGCGGAATTCGGGCATCTGCTCAGGGCCGTGGTGGGCCGTGACGAGGCCACGCTCGTCCGCTACGGCGGCGACGAATTCGTGGTCGTGCTGCCCGGCACGGACGAGGAAACCGCCTGGGCCCTCGCCGAGAGAATCCGCCTCACGACGCAGGCGCACTGCTTCCTGGAGGCGCCGGCCGCAGGCATCCCCACGCTGAACCTGCAAGGCATCATCACCACCAGCATCGGGATCTGCACGATGATCCCGTCCCGCGAGAGCCTCGTGGACACGGACTCCGTCATCAGCCTGGCCATGCGCCTGCTCAAGACCGCGGATGAGGCCATGTACGCCTCCAAGGCGCGGGGAAAGAACGTGGTCACGGTCGCGCCGTTCCTGGGCTGAAGTCTTTTCCCGCGCCCCCCACGTCTCCCTCGGAGTCAGGTCGATCGAAGATCTTTCCCGATCGTGCCGGAAGCGATTCCCGTGATTCCGTCGTCTCGGAAGATCGCTCTATCGACCTGGCCCGAGCGCATCGAGCGCGCGACGGCTCTCGGCGAGCAAGACGTCGAAGCGCGCCTCGAGCGCCGCGTTCGTGCCGCGGAGCCCGGCCACCACGCGCTCGGCCCAGTCGAGATATTCGGTGCGGCGCTGTAGCGACCAGCTCTTCGGTGGCGACACGCCGACATCGCGGATGTTGGCGATCTTGTCCGCGAGCTTGATGAGCCGAGCGGACGGGGAGGCGTGTGGCGCGTGAAGCACCTGCAGCGCCTTACGCTGCTCGCTCGGCAGGGACTTGTCGTCCGACATCTCCTCCACCAGCGCCCGCACCTCCGGCCCGAAATGTCCTTCGAGCTCTCTCGCCGAGGTATCCGTGTCCTCGAGCGTGTCGTGAAGCACCGCCGCGCAGAGCACGGTCCCGTCTCCGACCCCGGCGACGCTGGCCAGGATCGAGGCGACCTCGATGGGATGGTTGATGTACGGCGAGCCCTCGAGGTTCTTGCGCCGCTGGTTCCGATGCTTCTCCGCGGCGAAGAGCACCGCCTCGAGCAGCCGCGCCGGATCGTTCGTCATCGCCCGATGATGCAACGTCCGGCCAGGCTCGAACAATGGGCTCGAACGTTCCGTCCCTCGAAGACGGTGCCGGCCCGAGGCCCGAACGGGCCACAGCAGCGAGTTCGCGGGCAGATCGAGGAAGCATCCGGCGATCCGCGCGCCGGCCCCTTCTCCTCTCAGCTCTGTCGCTTCGTGCGCACGGCTCGCGCGATGGCGCAGCAGCTGTTCCGGAGCAGCCCGGAAAGGGCGGGGTCGGCCGCGATTCCAGGAGCATCCAGGTTCCGGCCCGTCAGCGACACGGCGACCGACGCCTCCGGGAGCGCGCGCGGAGGCTCCCGCAGATGCCGAGGAGCCGGGCGGGCGAAAGAAGCTCGTTCATGTGACCTGGATCATACGAAGCGCATCAGGGAGGAGGTGCGCGAGCGCGAAATAGATGCCCGGCCGGACGGCGGGCCGATGCTCGTCATGGGCCCATTCGCCGCGCTACTGGAAGTACCCGTTCACGTCCACGATCACGTGAACCGTTCCCGCGCTGCCGTTTTTGATTCCCACGGAGCCCGATTCGTCAGCGGGCAGCGTCACCATCGTGTTCGAGGCGCGGGTGACACCGGAGCGGAAGCTGAGCGTCGAGACGACCGGCGCGGCCGTATCACCCGGATGCACGATCAGCTCTCCGGCTGCCGCGGGCTGGGTGACCGTCACGTTCAGGGAGAGAGCGCGCGCGGCCGCGGGAATTCCGCAGATCCCGGTCATCGGGAAGACGCGGTCGGAACTTGCCGAGAGCGCCGGGCCCCCGAGCGCGCCGGCGGCATCGCGTGTGTCCAGCACGCGGCAGGGAGGAAGCGTGTAGAACACGACCGCCGAGGCGGCGTCGAGCACGTTCACACCCGCGCTCGCGGGCAGCGCGCTGCATCCCGAAGGCCATGCCTCGACGACCTGGAACGTCACGGTGCCGGCGACGCCCGCAGTGAACGTGACCTGCGCGGTGCCCTGCCCGCCCGTGATCGTGCCGTTTCCGATGGTCCAGGCATACAGGCTTCCCGCGTGCGCCGCCACCGACGCGATCCGGTTCGGCGAGTGCGCTCCGACGACCGCGGGTGCCGTGATGACGGGCGTGGCCGGCGTCACACAGGCCACGGTCATGGAAACGGTGGAGATGCTGGTGGCGGCTGCGTTCGAGGCGGTGAGACGCAGGACGAAGACGCCCGCGGCGTCCGGCGTGAACGTCGGGTTGCGGATCGAGGACGACGAGAACGAAGCCGTCGACCCGGCAGGGCTCTGCACGACCTCCCAGGTCCAGGACGTGGCCAGCTGCGGGCTCGTGTTCAGGTGTCTCGCCTCGAAGACGAGCCCGGTGTCGGTGTCGATCGTCGCGGCATCGGCCAGGCGCGGAGCGCAGCCTGTGAAGGGCGGAAACACGCACGCGACCCATTCCGAGTGGTCGATGAAGGGATTGCGGTTTCCCAGATAGCTCGCGACGACGTCGTTGCGCCGCACCTCCCCGCTGTCGGGAGCGTCGTCGATGTGCCACTGCAGGATCGTGGCGAGCCGGCCCATGTAGGCGGGCGAGGACGAGGTCGAGACGATGAGGCTGGTGGTGTCGGTGAGCACGAGATCAGGCTCCGAAGCCCCGGTGACGCCGTGCGTGCCCCCCTCGTAGCGCACGTCGAGGTAGAGCTGTGCGCGGGCCACGTCGCCCCTCCGGTGCAGCCACGTCTCCCAGACTCCGGTGTTCCCCGACCCCGTGTAGAAGTTCGAGGTGCTCGTGCCGCCGCCGCCGAAGCCGTTGGTCAGCGTGGTGGGCCGTTCAGTGCAGCCGGAGACACAAGGCCCGTAGGGCAGGTTTCCGCGATCGGAGTTGTAGCCCACCTCCGAGACGAAGAGGTGATGGCAGTCGGTGTACGGGATCGACCCGGTGCTCGAGAAGCCGTAGCTGTTGGGCCACGAGTGCTCTCTGTTGTAGGCGCCCACGCCGCCGCTGATCTTGAGATAGCTCACGTTCTTGTAGACGTCGACCACGTTCGCGGGGTTGGCCGGATCCTCGTCGGCCGCGTTGAGGATGTCCCACGTGTCCGTCGTCTCGGCGAAATAGGGGAACCGGATGTGGTCCTTGATCGCCGCGTGAAGCGTCGCCCGCAACGAGGCGCTCGACGTCGGATCGACCGACGCGTAGAAATCGGCGCTGTGCACGCGCGTCGGCCAACCCGGCGTGTTCACGGCCTCGCCCGGAGCGAGTGACCCCGTGAAGCCGGGGAGCCCCGCGCCGTCGGCGTCATTGCGCTTCCAGTCCGCGGCAGCATCCGTGTCGCGGAAATAGGGGAAGCGCGAGGCGCCTCCGGGCGCGACGCCGAGCCCGTCGAACGACGGCCCCAGCACTGCGGGCGAGTAGGTGCGTGAGCCGGCAGCGTCATCCGTCAAAGCCACCGAATCGAGCACCGCCGTCCAGGGGCTCGCATCCAGCGTCCCGTCGTCGTCGAGGTCGAGGTCGTCGCCCGCGGCGCCGGTGAAGCCGCTCACGAGCAGGAGCGTGAACGTGGGGCTCTCGAGCGTGGACGTGAGATAGCCCGTCGTCCAGAAACCGGCGCCGTTCGCGGTGCCGGGCGTGAAGACCGTGGCGATTCGCCCCGGCCCGCCCGCGACGCTGCCGTCCACGACGAGGATCCTGAGCGCGGCGAAGCTGGCGTCGGGGCTGCCGAAGAGCTCGATGTATTCGTGATCGTCCGGTCCCGCATGACTCGCGACGACCTCGCTGAGCTTCTGGGCACGGCCGGGCGCACCCACGGCAAGCGCCAGCAGGCAGGGCAGGAGCAGGGCGAGTCTCGAGCGAAGCGGAGCACGCATGGTGTGGTTCCTGACGCGGCGCGAATTCGCACGGAAGGAAGACTCGTGGTGCGGCGCCGAAGCGCGAATTGTACGTTCGCGGCGGCGCTATAGCGACCACGGCCGCGAACCTCGGAAAACCCACCGCTCTGGCGGGAACCCCGCCTCGTCTAACCTGGGAGCTTCCGAAAGAGAGGGGCAACATGATCGTCACCGACGGCGTCGAAACGCTCGCCACCCCGACCG
>JBDSFL010000286.1:0-5826 GCA_039919545.1 Thermoanaerobaculia bacterium
ACCGTCGAGGCCACGAGGCGCGCCACGCTCGCCGAGCTGAGCGAGAACGTGCGCCTCAGGCTCGACCTCATGCTGCTGCATGGCACGACCTATTGCGAGGCCAAGACGGGGTACGGGCTCGACCTCCCGCACGAGCGCAAGCAGCTCTCGGCGATCTTCGCGGGCGCCAAGGAACACCCGGTGGGTGTGGCGGCGACGGCGCTGCCGGCGCACGACATTCCCGTCGAGCGGCGCGGCTCGGCCGCCCAGCGCGCGCGTTACGTGGCCGAGTGCTGCGAGGAGATTCTCCCGGTGCTCGCCCAAGGCGGCGCGCGATTCGTGGATGTCTTCTGCGAGACGGGCGTGTTCGAGCTCGCGGACTCGCGCACCGTGCTCGAGGCGGGGCGGAGGCTGGGCCTTCTGCCGCGACTTCACGCCGACGAGCTGACGCCGCTCGGGGGCGCGACGCTGGCTGCCGAGGTGGGCGCACTCTCCGCCGATCACCTCCTCTTCGTTCAACCGGAGGGAATCGCGGCGATGGCCGCGGCCGGCGTCGTGGCGACCCTGTTGCCCGGGACTTCGGTTTTCCTGCGCATGAATCGCTACGCACCTGCGCGCGCCTTGATCGAGGCCGGCGTCGCGGTCGCTGTGGCGACGGATTGCAATCCGGGCTCTTCATTCACCGAATCGATTCCCGCCGTCGCGTTCTTCGCGGCGCTCGGGATGGGAATGAGCGTGGAAGAGACGCTGACGGCCATCACGCTGAACGGCGCGGCCTCCCTGGACGAGGCGGAGCGGCGCGGCTCGCTCGAGGTGGTCAAGGCGGGCGACGTCACGCTCATTCATGGCCCGAGCGTCGAGCACCTCGTCTACCATTACGGCGTCAATCCGGTGGTGGACGTGGTGGTGGGCGGGCGGCAGGTGATCGAGGGGCGGCGGCGGGCCGCGCCCGCGGGCGAAGCGGCCGCGGTTCACTGAGCCGAAACGCTTTCTTTTTCCTGATCCCCTCGAAGACTTTCTTCCGCCCTGGCTCTTCTCCCTCTGAAGGAGGACTCGTGACCGACCTCGCCGACCTGACACTTCGCGATTTCACGGCCAGCCTCGCCTCGTCGGCACCAGCCCCGGGCGGGGGCTCGGCCTCGGCGGCAACCGGCGCCGCGGGTGCCGCGCTTCTCGAGATGGTCGTCCAGCTCACGCTGGGCAAGGAGAAGTACCGCGAATCCTGGGAAGTCCTCGCCGCGGTGCCGGACCGGATGAAAGAAATTCGGGGGAGGCTGCTGGAGCTGGTGGACGAGGACACGCGCGCCTACGAGGCGATCGTGGCGTCGCGCAAGCTTCCCAAGGAAACCGACGCCGACAAAAGCGCTCGGCAGCAGGCCATCGACCACGCGACGTTGCTCGCCACGACCGTGCCGATGCAGACTGCCTTCTTCGCGGGGCAGGCGCTCGCTCTCGCGCCTCTCGTGGCCGAGAAGGGAAATCCGAACGCGTCCTCCGATGCGTTCGTCGGCGCGCTCCTGCTGTCTGCCGCGGTGGAAGGAGCGCTGGCCAACGTGCGCATCAACCTGGGGGGCGTGGCCGACAAGGCTCTCCGGCGCGGCTTCCGGGAGGACGCCGAGGACCTCGAGAAGAAGGCGGCCCAGGCGATGAGCGAGGTCCGCGAGATCGCGCGCGCTCGCACGATCGCGCTGTAGCGCGAAAGCGAGTCCCGAAACCGAGCGGCCCGTAACGGATGATCGGATGCGGATCCGAACGCTATCGGCGGCGAGATCAAGGCGCGCCGCCGAAGAGCTGTAGCGGGCTCAACGCCAAGGCGGCGCAACGCTGAGATCGTCGTCGAAGGCCGAGCCGGCGCCTTCGATTCATTCGTTACAACCTGCTAGTCCGGTGTCCAGGCCGAGCCGGCTCCCCGCGCCTCGAGCCACGCCTCGAAACGGTCGCGCGAAAACGTGTTCACGATTCGCTCGGGGGGAATCTCGGCGAGGCGCGCCACGGCGAGCCCGTAGGAAAGAAATTCCAGGTGCCGCCGCGCGTGTGCGTCGCTCGAGATCGAGAAGAGGCAGCCCGAGGCCCGGGCCAGGCGCGCGAGCCCGGGATCCAGGTCGAGCCGCTCGGGGCAGCCGTTCAGCTCGATGGCGACACCGTGCCTGGCGGCCGCCTCGAACACGCGCGGCCAGTTCGCCTTGATGCCCGAGCGCATGTTGTAGAGCCGTCCTCGCGGATGCCCGAGCACCGCCACGCCCGGTGTCTCCAGGGCACGCAGCAGCCGGGACGTCTGATCCTTCGGGCTGCGCAGATCGGTGTGGATCGACGCCACCACCGCGGAGAGCTCCGGCACCGAGGCCGGCGTCACGTCGAGCGTGCCGTCCTCGGCGATGTTCGATTCCGCGCCGAGGAACATCGTGAAGCCGCGGTCGCTGCGGTCGTTCAGCGCATCCACCTCGCGCCGCTGCGCGCGGAAGTCTCCGGCGAAGAGCCCGCCCGCCACGGCGCAGTCGCGCGCGTGATCGGTGAGAAACGCATACGAATCCCCGCGCCCGGCGAGCGTCGCATGCAGGGAAGCGAGCGGAATCGTGCCGTCGGAGCGATCGGTGTGGAGGTGCAGGTCTCCCCGGAGATCCGCAGAAGACAATGCGCCCGGAGCGGCGAGGATGCGGTCCACGTCCGCGCGAGAGAGGAAGTCGCGCTTGCGCGCTTCGGCGGGGTCGGGGCGGTCGAGGATCGCCGCGAGCTGATCCTCCACGAGCTCATCCGAGCCGCACGCGAGGAAGTTTTCGATCGCGCCGGCAGCTCGCGGCGTCACGTTCGGGAGCGCGCCGAGCCGGATGCGTCGCCCGTGCAGGTCTTGCGGGAGCTGGCGCAGCAAGCCCGCGGCGGCGCGGTATTCCGAGCTCGTCCGGCTCAGGGGGTCCGCTTCGGCCAGGGCCAGGAGCGCGGACGCCAGGCAGCTGTTCGTGACCAGCGGGGCCGAACTCGAGGGCAACGAAGTCGGGGAGGAAGGGACTGCGCGCATGTCTGCGACCCGGAACTCATTCTAGCGTCTGAGCGGACGCTTGATCGTGCACTCTCCCCGGCGCCTCCGATCGCGCCGAAAACCTCGAAGCAGCGGTTCCGCGAGGCTCTTTCTCGCCGCGCGCTCTCCTCTACACTCGGCCCATGCCGGAACTTCCCATCCTGGCCCTGATCGACGCGTCGGGTTATCTCTATCGCGCCTTCCACGCCATCCGCGGTCTCTCGGGCCCGGGCGGACGCCCCACGAACGCGGTCTACGGGTTCGCGATGATGCTGCGCAAGCTTCGCGCGGATCGCAATCCCGGCGCGATGGCCGTCTGCTTCGATCGCAAGGAACGCACGTTCCGCCACGACATGGACGTCAACTACAAGGCCCAGCGCCAGGCCATGCCCGACGAGCTCGTCCCGCAGATCGAGGACGCCAAGGCGCTCTGCCGCGCGCTGGGCCTCTCGGTCGTCGAGGAGCCGGGCTGGGAAGCGGACGACCTGATCGCGGCGCTCGCCGAACGCGCCTCCCGGGCGGGCCTGCGCGTCGAGATCGCCTCGGCGGACAAGGACCTCTTCCAGCTCGTGGAGGACGACCGCATCGTCATCTGGCACCCCACTCAGGAACGCGTGCTGAACGCGGAGGGCGTGAAGGAATTCTTCGGCGTTCCTCCCGAGCGCGTGGTGGATGTGCTCGCGCTGATGGGAGATGCCTCGGACAACATTCCGGGCGTGGCGGGCATTGGCGAGAAGGGGGCGCGCGAGCTGGTCCTGGCCTTCGGGTCTCTCGACGAGATCTACGCGCATCTGGCGGACGTGAAGGGGAAGCGGCGCGATTGCCTCGTGGCGGGGCGCGAGAGCGCGTTCCAGTCGCGCGAGCTGGTGAAGCTGCGGCGCGACGCGCCCGTGGGCCTCATCGAGGACGGCTCGTCGGGGTTCCTCGCGCGCTTCCAGGTCTGCCTTCCCGATCGCGAGGCGCTCGCACTGCTCTATGACCTGTTCGGATTCGCCAAGCTCAAGCGCGAGCTGACGGAGGCCGAGCAGCCGATTCTGCAGGCGAGCCCGTCCCCGACCGATTCGCCCTCGGGCTCCTCCGGCGTCCCGGCAACTCTGGCGACGTCTGTCGCGCCGGCGACGCTCGCCACGGTCCTGGACGAGCCCGCGACGTGGCTCACCCCGGACGAGCTCCCGGCGTTCCTCGAGCGGGCCCGCCGCGCCGGCCGCGTCGGCCTCTTCGTCGAGTCGCTCCCCATGCGCCCGTATCCGCCGCGCCCCCTCATCGCGGCGGCGGCCTTTCCGGACGCGGACACCGTGGTCTTCTCGGTGGAGGACCCGGCCGGCCGCGCGGCGCTCGAGGCGATCCTCACGGATCCGGAGCTCGTCGTCGTGGCGCACGACTCCAAACGCCTACACCTGGCGGCCTCGCTCCTCTCGATCGAGCCCACCGCCACGCTCGAAGACAGCATGCTGTCTTCCTACGTCGTCTCTCCTGGCCTCCATGCGCACGATCTGGCGGGCGATGCGCGCGGCGTCCTGAACCGCGCGCCCGATTCCATCTCGAGCCTGCGCGACGTCTTCGGGGCCGCGGGCTTCGCGTCGGCCGCCGACTTCTCGTCCGACGCCGCGCTTCGATATCTCGCGGGCCGCGCCCGACTGCCCCTGCAGATTGCCCAGGCGCTCGAGGAGAAGCTCACCACCGGCTCGGGTCCGGCCCTGCGCAAGATCCTGCGCGACATCGAGCTGCCCCTCGTGCCCGTGCTCTCGCGGATGGAGCGGGCGGGCATCGCCGTCGACCGCGCCGTGCTCGCCGAGATGTCTGTTGATTTCGCCAAGCGCCTCGATACGCTGGAGCGCGCCATCCACCAGCACGCCGGCGAGCCCTTCAACGTGGGGTCTCCCACGCAGCTCGGGCGCATCCTGTTCGAGAAGCTCGGCTATCCGGTGCTCAAGAAGACGACGAAGACGAAATCGTACGCGACGGATTCGGATGTGCTGGGCGAACTGGTCTCCCGCGACCTCGGGCCCTTGCCGGCGCTCGTCCTCGAATGGCGCGAGCTTTCCAAGCTGAAGGGCACCTACGTCGATGCGCTCCCCGAGCACCTCGCCGAGGACGGACGAATCCACACGCGTTACGACCAGGCGGTGGCGGCCACGGGGCGTCTCTCTTCGAACGACCCCAACCTGCAGAACATTCCGATTCGGTCCGAGGCGGGCCGCCTCATCCGCCGAGCGTTCGTGGCGCCCGAAGGGTTCGTCCTGATCGCGGCCGATTACTCCCAGATCGAGCTGCGCCTGCTCGCGCATCTGTCCGAGGACGAGGCGCTCGTTCAGGTCTTCCAGGACGGCGAGGACATCCACCGGGCGACGGCGGCGCGGATTTTCGGAATCGATCCGCTCCTCGTCTCGCACGATCAGCGACGCGGGGCCAAGACGATCAACTTCGGCATCCTGTACGGCATGGGCCCCTTCGCGCTCGCGGCCCAGCTGGGCGTGCCGCAGGCCGAGGCCAAGCTCTTCATCAAGGCGTACTTCGAGCGCTTCCCGAAGATCCGCGCCTGCCTCGATGCGATTCTTCAGGGGGCGCGAGAGTCGGGCTGCACCGAGACGATCTTCGGAAGGCTCCGCCCCATCCCGGGGCTTTCGGATCGCAACCACGCCGTGCGTGCCAACGCCGAACGAATGGCGATGAACGCGCCGTTTCAGGGAGCCGCCGCCGACCTCATCAAGCGCGCGATGGTGCAGCTCGACGCCCGCCTGCGTGCCGAAGAGCCGCGCGCGCGCCTGCTCCTGCAGGTGCACGACGAGCTGGTGATCGAGGCGCCACAGGAGGATGCCGCGCGCGTCGTCGCG
>JBDSFL010000290.1:0-4991 GCA_039919545.1 Thermoanaerobaculia bacterium
GAGCAGGAGCTTGCCGAGATGGATCTCCTCCCCCTCGGGCGAGAAGCCGCGCGCCACCGGATCGCCGGGCTCGAAGCGGAAGTGCCCCTGCTGGAGCTGGATCATCGCGAGCACGGCGTCCTCACCCTTGAGCGTGCCCAGCGTCGCGTCCACGACGGCCCCGTTGTGCAGCGCGATCCAGCCCGAGCCCGAGCGGCTCACGAGGGCCATCACGCCGCTCTTCCCTCCGGCGTGCAGGTTCTGGATGACTTCAGGAAAAGAGTAGTGCTCGAGGTTGCCCTCGAGGCCGGCCAGGTATGTGGGGCGGGGCGAGATCAGCCGTTCGAGGCGCAGGACCAGCTCCTCGGGCTCCACCGGCTTGGCGAGATAGTCGTCCGCTCCTTCGCGCAGCCCGCGCACGCGGTCCGAGCCGTCCTTGAGCGAGGAGAGGAAGAGAATCGGCACCGATTCCGTGCGCCGGTTTCCGCGCAGGGCGTGCAGCACATCGAAGCCCGAGAGGCCCGGCATCATCACGTCGAGAACGATCACGTCGACCGCCCATTGCGCGGCTAGCTCCACCACCTGTTCTGGCTTCTGGGTCGCCAGAACCTCGTATTGCGCGTTCTGCAGCACGCGTTCGAGGACGGCCAGCGTGGTGAGGTCGTCATCGACGAGGAGAACTTTCCTCACGCTGCGTCTTTCCGATCGCCTCTTCCAGCTCCGATCACTCCTAAGCCTCCCCTGACGGATGAAGAGATCAGGATACGCGGCTCGCGCTGGAATGGTAGGGGAGAGGAAGTCTCGCACCCGAGCGCGCGTGAAGCGCCCGGGACCGAGCCGGCGTCAGCGCCTTCGGAAGAGTCCGGGGGCCACGAGGGCCGTCATTCTCTCGGAGCTGACGATTCCCTGCTGGGCCATCCAGCTGTTCGCCTCGCCCGTCAGCAGGTCGCCCGCGGTCCCGCCCAGGAGCGTGCCGCGGCAGCGCCGCGCGACGATGGCATAGAGCGCCATCTCGCCCGCGGTGAAGGCTTCTTCCGATTCGACGAGCAGCGTCACCGCACGCGCATGCTCGCCGCGCGTGGCCGCGATGCCCGCCGACAGCATCCGGGCGAACGGATGCCCCCAGTCGGTCTTCTCGCGCTCGATGCGCGCCGCGTCCTTCTCCGCCACCGCGAGCAGCGCCTCGCTCTGCAGCCCGGACACCGCCGCCGCGAGGGCCGCGCGCCCGTGCAGGTGATACGACTCGATGCCGATCAGCTGGATGCGCTGGAAGAGCGAGCGCCGCAACGCGGGCCAGCGCTCCATCAAGCGGTTCCAGGCCGAGGGACCGTCGCCCGCATAGAGGTCGATCTCCACCTGGCCGAAGACCTCGAAGTAGTGCTGCAGGTGAAAGCCCTGGTGCGACCAGCGGTCCAGGATCTGCCGCACCTCCTGTCGCGCTCCCTCCACGCGGTCCGCCGCCAGCATCGGCACGTAGGCGATGCGCGTCCTGAGGTTCGTCTCTCCGTAGAGGTCGCCGCGTTCCTGCACGTCTTTGAGGAAGGTCGGCAGCCGCCGTGCCAGCTCGTTCAGCTCGCCCAGGTGGAAGAGCGAGCGGAGCGAATAGAACATGCAGTTTCCCACCTCCCACGCCACCGCCGTGCACTTCTCGCGCAGCACGCCCTCGGCCTGCTCGCAGAGGTCGTGCGAGTTGCGCCAGCGCCCTTCGAGGTACGCGGCGAGCCCGGCGGTGAACGTCGCGAACGCCAGCGCATGCGGATGGTCCACGCGCTTGGCCAGCGCGGCCGTCTTTCTGATCAGCTCCTCGGTGCGCTTGTGCGTGCGGTTTCCACCCGTGGCGCTGTATCCCACCTCGATGGCCATGGCGCGCGCGACGCGCGACGGCTCGCCCGCCTTCAGAGCCAGCAGCAGGTGGCGAGCCTGGAACTCCGAGCCGCGAAGCGTGTCGACCACGCCGAGCCCCATCGCCACGGACCAGCAGATGTCGATCGAGGTCAGCACCTCGGCGGCGATCTGCGTGGGATCGCGTTCGACGTACGAGAGGCCGCGCAGCCGGATCCAGGCGCGCTGGAGCAGGAGCGAGGCGAGCGCCTTGCGCGGAGACTCGGCCAGCTTGCGGCCCACGGCATGCAGCACGGTGCGCAGCGCGATCAGGCCGCGGTCGATGTGGCCGCTGCGCAGGAACTGCTCCGCCGCGCGGCGCATGTACTCGAGATTGTCGGCCGCCTGGGCTCCCTCGGCCGCGCGCAGATACGCCTCGGCGGCCTCGGCGCCGCGGCCGGCATTCGCGAGCGCGTCTCCCAGCTTCACCAGCAGGCCCCGCGCCTCGGCGGGTGAGGCCGGGCGCAGCTCGAGAGCGGTCCGGAAAAGCCGCGCCGCCCGATCGAAGGCGAGGGTCTCGTTGGCCTGCGAGGCGGCCTTGGCCACGTACTCGGCGGCGCGCTCCACCTCGCCGGCTCCCTGGAAGTGAACGGCGAGCGACTCGGGATCGGCCGTGTTGGAGGCCTCGAGGGCGCGCGCCAGGTTCCGGTGATGCGCGGCCAGCGTCTCGGGTGAGAGCCCCGCGAGCACGGTCTGCCGAATCTGATCGTGATAGGTCTCGATACCGTCCACCTGGCGCGTGCCGCGCGTGCGCAGGAGATGCGCGGCCTGCAGGAGCGCGAGCATGCTGGTGGCCTCGCCGTCCAGCCCAGCCGCGCTGCGCGCGACGGTGCGCTCCACCGGCTCACCGGCCACGGCGACGATCTGGAGCAGCGTGCGCGCATCGGCGGGAAGGCGGTCGATGCGCGACTGGATGACGTCGCGCAGGCTGGCGCCGGAAGGGTCGGGTGTCTGCCGGGAGCCGTCGACTCCGTTCTCGGCCTGCGAGAAGCGGACGAGCTCGTCGATGAAGAAGGGATTGCCGCCGGACTCGCGTGCGATGGTGCGCGCCAGCGCCTTGGCCTCGGCGCCTTCCTCGGGCAGCAGCAGCAGGACGAGGTCTTCCGCCTCGGCCGGCGTGAGCTCGGCGAGATGGAGCTCCTGGATCTGCTCGGCTCCGGCCGATTGCTTCAGGGCCTTCAGGAACGGGCTCGTCGTGGCGTCTTCGGTGCGATAGCAGCCCACGAGCAGAAGCGTGGGCGGGTCGGGCGGGCGCAGCAGCTCGGCGAGGAGAGCCGCGCTGTCGAGGTCGCCCCAGTGGAGGTCGTCGATCGTGAGGACGAGCGTGGTGCGGTCGGCCAGGCGCGCCAGCAGCTCGCGCAGCGCAGCAAAAGCGCGGCGGCGGAACTCCTGCGAGTCGGGGATCTCCAGCACGCGCCGGCGCGCCCCCGCGACCGATTCCACGCGCCGCAGCACCGGAAAGAGGCGCGCCAGCGCGAGCACGTCGCGCGGGAGGAGCGCCTCGACCTCGAGCGGCGCGAGCGATTTGAGGTGCTGGCTGAGCGCGTCGATCATCGTGTCGAGCGCCTTGTATGGAACCGATTCCCGCTCGTAGCAGCGGCCCGACAGCACCACCACGTCCTTCTCGCGGCGCTTCAGGTCGCCCAGGAACTGGCGCACGAGCGAGCTCTTGCCGGTGCCGGACGGGCCGTCCACCAGCATCGTCACCTGGTGGCCGTCGCGCACGGAACGAAGGGCGAGATTCAAGGAATCGAGATGCCGCTGCCGTCCCACGAGCCGCGCCGAGGCCGAGCGTCCGCCCGAAGAGCGGTTCGCCGGCGCGGGCGCGAGCGCGTTGCCGCGCAGCAGCCGATGCAAGAGCTCGTCTCCCGTGGGGCGCTTGGTGGGGTCGCGGCGCAGCAGCTCCTCGCAGAGCTTGTCGAGATCCTCCGGCACACCCTCGACCAGCGTGTGCGGCGCGGGGGGCTCGAGAACCTGCTTGTTCATCAGGATCTCGAGCGGACGACCCTCGAACGGCAGCCTCCCGGTCAGCGCCTCGTACAGGATGACCCCGACGCTGTACCAATCGCTCGGCTCTGCGATCGGCATCCCCGAGGCCTGCTCGGGCGACATGTAGGCGGGCGTGCCCACGGTGTGGAGGCCCGAGCTCTGGTGCAGCCGGTGCGGGCCGAGCTCGAGCGCGAGCCCGAAGTCCAGCAGCACGACGCGCCCCTCGGGTGTCACGAGCACGTTCTGCGGCTTGATGTCGCGGTGCAGCGTGCGGGCCTTGTGCAGCGCGATCAGCCCTTCGGCCAGCTGCAGCAGCCCGTGCCGCAGCATGAGGACGTCGAGCGTACCTGTGGGTTCAGACGGCGTCGCCGGCGCGCGTCCGCTGTCGTCCCCGCTCCACGGCGCGGAATTGCCGGCCCGCGGCGTGATCAGAGTGGCGCCGGGCCTCCCGGGGTCCGCCTCGCTCGGCCCGCGCACCGAGGTGACGAAGTCGACGCCGTCCACGAGCTCGAGCGTGAAGAACCACTGCTCGCCGTCGGACATCAGCTCGTACAGCGCGACGAGGTTCGGATGCACCACGTCGGCCAGCGCCCGAAATTCCTGCTTGAAGCGGTAGATGGCTGCGGGGTCGGCGCGCAGCAATGTCTTCAGCGCCACCACCGTGTTCCGTTCGCGGTCGAACGCCTGGTACACCACCCCGAACGCGCCAGAGCCGAGGCAGCGCTGAATCGAGAAACGGTCGGTCCCCCGGAAATCGTCCGGGCGCGCGCTGGTCATGTCCGTCGATTCTCCGGGCCCATTGTCGCGCGAAGCGTAACGGGCATCACGCGCAGTTACTATCTCGCCCCATGAAGACAACTCTGACGCCGGAGCTGACCCGGAACCTCCTCGCGCCGCTGGCTCGCGCCAACGCAGATTTCGCGGCCGCGTTCCCGGGTGAGCCCTCGGCGCGGCAGCCGGTGCACACGGTGTACGGCGGCGCGCATCTGTTCCGCAGCGACTCGGCGGGCAAGCTCGGCACGCTCGCGCAGGCGGCCTTCCGGGATTCAGCGCCCGACTTCGTGACGTTCGCCCGGGCGCTGGGGCTGCGCGGCGCCGAGACGCTCGCGGATACCCCGGATGCGATCGCGCAGCTCGCGGAA
>JBDSFL010000296.1:0-3984 GCA_039919545.1 Thermoanaerobaculia bacterium
GGTTGCGGTCAAGCTCGGCGTTGCAGCGACGTGGCAGGAGAACCACTCCATCACACGCCGCTGCGCCTTGATCTTGCCTCGCAAGCCCCATACGTCCGGCCCCTCCTACTTTCGCCACGGGCTGCTAACCCAGACGTCAGAAGAGTCCGGCTTTCTTCAGGTCGCTGCCCACCGAGACCAGGAAGGCCCCGAACGAGAGGATCAACAGAGGCTGAGCCAGAAACGAGAAGAGGACGAATGTGAGCGGCGTTTCCTGGACGAGGACGGGAATCGTCAGCAGCACGCCGCCGATCGCGGCGAGCAACGAGAACTTCACGAATTTGCTCATCGGCTGGCCTTCTTGACGGCAGGAGCCGGAGGCTTGGGTCCCCGTGTGTCGGGAGCCGGGTGGATGTCGGTGTGACAGTCGAGGCAGCGCACCTCGTTGACGGCCATCTTCTTCAGACCGACGTCGATGTGCGACGCGGACTCGAGATACTTGCGGGAGGTGGCATGACAGCTCAAGCAACGGACGTTCGGATAGGGCTTGTTGATCCGGATCGGCATCGTGTAGCGGCCCGTCGAGGCACGGATGATGTGGCCCAGCCCCTCGAACTTCGCGTGCACGTCGCCCCAGAGACCGTAGTCGGAATGGCAGGCGAAGCACTCTTCACCATGCGCGACGTTGGCTCGATGGTGAACCGCGGCCAGATTCTCGCTCTTGGGATTCTTGAGATCCGCCTCGAACACTTCCATCACGTGACACGCACCGCAGGCCTCGACCTTCTTGGAGGCGGGGAGCGCATACGTGTAGGCCGCGAAGACGACCGCGACCGGCAGGATCCCCACGGCGACGGAGAGCCGTTCGCGAAGCGAGCCCGTGACTCCCTCTTTCTTCAGGCGGACGAGACAGGAGACGAGAAGGATCAGGTCGAGCGCGGCGAACGCGAGACCGAGGATGCGCGCCCAGCCGGAGATCGAACCCCACCAGCCGAGGGGTTCCATGGCGCTACTTCGAAGCCGGGTCGCCCGGGTTGGTGCCGGCCTTGATCTCGTCGATGTTCTTCACGCCGTCGCCGTCGCTGTCGAGAACCTCGACCTTCGCGTAGTCGTATTCCTTCTTCGCGGCCTTCGCGTCGAGCACGGTCTTGGCCAGGTCCTTGCCGTAAGCGTTCGATTCGTGGTCATCTTTCTTGGGCAATGGCTTGGTGTGGCAGGTGCTGCACTTGCCGAGCTTGGCCTTCGCTTCGGGGTACTTCGCCAGGAATGCCTTCTGATTGTCGAGCGTGGCGAGAACAGTCGTGCTCGCGCCGATGACGCCGATGAGCAGGACGATTGCTGACTTGACAGAGTTCATGAGTCGATCCTCCGGAGAAGAGAGTATGGTGGGTCCTGCACCCCGGACATAGTGCAGACGCTTCAATCGGCGCATCTCGCGCGACCTCACCAATAGAACTCGACTAGGCCATCTGCACCATGGGATGGGTTGCTTCCTGTGCGTAATGTCTCCGGTAGCAGAGCGAAACAGCTCCGAGCAGGTTTCTCGAGACGAGATCTCTTGAAACGGAGGAACTCATGGCGAAATCCCCAGGCAAGGCTCCGATCCAGGCAGCAGTGGGCGTCGGTCTCTTCTTCTGTCTTCTCGCACCCGCGATCGCGAGCGCCGGCGGCGAGCATCGAGCCGTGCCGACCGGTGGAGGCATCGGCCTCGAGCCCGCCTCGAGCCATGTCATCTATCCGGAAGGGGCCAAGGAAGCCTATCTCTCCTCCGACCAGCTCAACTACATCCGGCCCGGTCTCAAGATCAAGGTGAATTCCGTGACGATCCCCGCCGACCGCAGGCCCGTGGTCGACTTCACGATCACCGACGACCTGAACCAGCCGCTCGACCGCCTCGGGCAGATCACCCCCGGCGCGATCTCGGTCAGCTTCATCCTGGCCTGGTGGAATCCGGATCTCCGTCAGTACACGGCCTACACGACCCGCACCGTGACGAGCCCGATCACGAACGTGACCGCCGTCCAGGCCGGCACGGACTCGGGTGGAGTTTTCACGGATCTCGAGCTCGGGCACGCCAAGTACGTCTTCAAGACGGTCCTGCCGACGGGCTTCGACATCACCAGGACCCACACGCTGGGCCTCTACTCCACCCGCGCGACGCTCGCGATCATGGGGAAGAACTACTACGCGAACGTCGAGTTCGACTTCCGCCCGGACGCGGCGGCCGTCACGAGCACCTGGCTCGCCATGAACGACGCCAAGAGCTGCGCCAGCTGCCACGACCCGCTCTCCGCGCACGGCGGCTCGCGCCGCGACGTCAAGCTCTGCGTGCTCTGCCACACGCCGCAGACGACCGACCCCGACACGGGCAACACGGTCGACTTCAAGGTCATGGTGCACAAGATCCATCGGGGCGACAACCTGCCGAGCGTCAAGGCGGGAACGCCATATCAGATCATCGGCTTCGGGCAGTCGGTCGTCGACTTCTCGACGGTCGCGTATCCGCAGGACATCCGGAACTGCGCGACCTGCCATGAGGCGACCGCGCCCGAGGCGCCCATCTGGTACACGCGCCCCACGCGCGCCTCGTGCGGCTCGTGCCACGACAACGTGAACTGGGTCACCGGCGCCAATCACGCAGCCGGACCCCA
The DNA here is from genome assembly GCA_039919545.1 of Thermoanaerobaculia bacterium. Classification (GTDB taxonomy): domain Bacteria; phylum Acidobacteriota; class Thermoanaerobaculia; order UBA5066; family UBA5066; genus JBDSFL01. The sequence goes on from JBDSFL010000296.1 coordinate 2,631, forward strand.
GCCCGACGACGTGACCTGCGCGAACTGCCACGCTCCGCAGGGCGACCACGAATGGGATGCGTCCATCAAGGGCGCTCATACGATTCCGGTCAAGTCGACTCAGCTCACCGGCATCAAGATGACGATCGTGAGCGTCACGAACGGCGCGGCGGGTCAGAAGCCAACAATCGTCTTCACGCTCAAGAACAATGCGGGCGCGACGATCGACCCGACGACCTTCGCAGGCTCCATCGCCTTCACCCTCGGCGGCCCCATCAAGGATTCCAAGGGGCATGCGGTGACGGACTACGCGTCGTACGTCCGCTCCACCGCCAAGGCTGCGACCACCGCTTTCGTCGGCACGTTCGCAAACGGCCAGGGCACTCACACCTCGACGGTGGCGATTCCTGCCAACGCCGCCGGTACCTGGACCGCCACCTCCGACGTGCGTCGCGCCGTCGCCCTGAATCCGGCCCCGCGGACGCCCGCCGAGAAGACCGTCAATGAGGCGGCCTTCAACCCGATCTTCCGGTTCGTCGTCACGGACACTCAGCCCGTCGCCCGCCGCACGGTCGTCACCATGGACAAGTGCAACAAGTGCCACGAGACGCTCGCGCTCCACGGCGGCCAGCGCTTCAACGTGGACGAGTGCGTCATCTGTCACAACCCGAACGAGAGCGACCTCGCGCGTCGTCCGGCGGCCGAGCTCCCGGCCGAGTCGGTCAGCTTCAAGAGGATGATTCACCGGATCCACACGGGCGAGAAGTTGACGCAGGACATGACCATCTACGGTTTCGGCGGGACCCCGCTCAACTTCAACGAGGTCCGCTATCCCGGCGACCGGCGCAACTGCATCGCTTGCCACTCCACCGGGAGCGCGAACCTTCCGCTTCCGGCCGGAACGATCGACACCATCACCCTGCGCGACTACTTCACTCCCCAGGGTCCCGGAACGGCCGCCTGCCTGGGCTGTCACGACAACCGGGATGCCGCCGCCCACGCAGCCATCAACACCGCGATCTTCGGTGAGGCCTGCGCGAGCTGCCACGGTGCCAACTCCGAGTGGTCTGTCGACAAGGTTCACGCGCGCTGAACCGGTTTTCGAAGGGGCGGCATCAGCCGCCCCTTTCTGCCCCGCCGGAAGGAATTTTCATGATGAGTTTGAAGGGACTCGGCCTCGCCACGATGCTGGTGCTGGCGACCGCTGCTTCCGCGCGAGGCGTCCGTCAGGGCGCTCCGGCTCCGGCAGCCACGCCCGCCCCGGCAGCGTCGGCTGACGCCGCACCGCAAATGGTCGCTCCAACGCCTTCGCATTCCGGAGCCGCCGGCACGCCCGCGCCGGCGAGCTCCGCGGCCCCGGCCGCCCTCTGCGCGG
>JBDSFL010000305.1:0-5554 GCA_039919545.1 Thermoanaerobaculia bacterium
CCGTCCCTGCTCCTTCGCGGCGTACAGAGCCGCATCGGCCTGCCGGAGCAGCGCCGTGACCGACACGAAACCGCGCACGCCGGGATCGAACACCGCCACGCCGATCGACACCGTCGCCCCTTCGCCGCCCCCCGGCACACGCGCTTCCCGGATCGCCAGCCGGATCCGCTCGAGGCAGAGCATGGACTCGGTCCGTCCGGCATCGGGGAGCAGCACCACGAACTCTTCGCCGCCGTAACGCGCCGCCAGGTCCGTGTCACGGATCGAATCGAGGAGCGCCTGCGAAGCGGCGATCAGCATGCGATCCCCGATCAGATGGCCGAAACGATCGTTGAAGCCCTTGAAGAAATCGAGATCCAGAATGGCCAATGCCACGGGCTGGCTCGTGCGGCGTCCGCGCGCGATCTCGAGCTCGATGCGGTCGAACAGCACCGTCCGGTTGGCGAGGCCCGTGAGCGGATCGGTGGAGGCGGCCTCCCGCAATCGCGCGAAACGGTCGGCAACCACGGAGAGGAAGATCACGGAGAAGGCGAAGAAGGCCGGGCCCAGGAGCCGGAAGTCTCCCACCGGGTCGCCGAACAGTCCGAGGTCCTGGCCGATGTCGAAGAGCACCGCGAACATCACGATCGCGGTGCCCGCCAGCACGGGACGCGCATAGGGGAGCTGACGCCGCGCGTCGCGGATGAGCCAGTACAGGATCTCGCCTCCGCCCACCGCGATCGTGAGATAGCAGAACGGCAGGGTGTAGTAGAGGTCGTCGACGCGCGGCCACACGAGGCAGAAGAGCGTGCCCGCGATCTGCACGGCCAGCAGGATCCCGTGCCGCATGCGGATTGGCCGCTCGAAGAAATGCTGGAAGAAGAGCAGGAAGATTCCGAAGAGGGCGAAGTTTCCGCCGAGGTTCAGCCGGAACAGGAGCGAGAACGGCACGCGCGTGTCCACCCAAGCGGAGGTCCACGTGGCGACGTAAACCGCGAAGCCCGCCGTGAAGAGGAAGAAATAAAGGAAGTCGAGCTCGGTGCGGTCGCGCAGGTAGACGAAGAGCGAGAAGAGCCCGAGCGCTCCGATGGCGGCGGCCAGCAGCAGCCGCGGCACCTCTTGGCGATCGCGCAGCATCAGGGAGCCATGGAGCGAGTCGATGAACACGTCGCCAGTGATCCCGCCCGCACGCGGCCCGGCGTTGTACACGTGCACGAGCAGGACGTGCGGACCGGGCGTCGTGGTCAGCGTGGCGGGGAGCGGATAGACCCGCGACATCAGCGTCCCCTTGTCGTAGTCGGGCGGGAATCGCCCCGTGCGGCCCACGAGCACGCCGTCGAGGAAGACCTCGTCCGAGTCCCGGATCTGCTGACATCGAACGGCGAGGGAGACGGGGGCCAGCGACGGGTCGATCGAGAAGCGCACCCGGTACCACGCGAACCCGTGCCGCGGTGCGCCGTTCAGCTGCCACGCCCCGGGCACAGGAATGGTCTGGTAGCGGAGCAAGGCGGCGGAGGACGCGTCCATTGCCACGCGTCGATCGTCCCAGGCGATCTCCCACGTCCCGGACAGAGTCTGGGGAAGCACGCGCACCCGTGCGGCGAGCGGGATCTCGACCGGCGCCGCACGCGAGCGCTGCACGGGGAGAGCGAGCAGCGCCAGCACGAGCATCCAGCCCCGCGGCGTGAGAGGATTTGTCCTCCGAGACATCCGTTTCGAAGGATGGGCTCAAAGGCCCTGGCTTGCAAACCCGGCCCGCCTCGGCCCGTCTCAGGGCGCCGCGGTCGCCTCCAAGCTCTTCGCCGCACGCTCCGGGAAGCCTCGGGTCACGACCACGTTCAGGACGGCCAGGCCCCAGAGCACGCCGAAGACCGGTAGGAGCGAGCGCTCGATGGCGCGCCGCAGATCGGCCGCCGGGAGGTCCGCGCCTCCGGAGGCGATCGCAGCTTCTTGATGGGTGAGCAGCCTTCCTGCGTTCTCGGCGGCGTCGCCGAGGCGATGCGTCAGCCCCGCGGCGAGGATCCCTCCGAGGAGTCCCACGCCGATCGAGCCGCCAACGGTGCGGAAGAAAGGCACGAGGCTCGTCGCCACGCCGCGGATCCTCTCCGGCGCGCTGTTCTGGATCGCGAGGACCTGCGAGATCGACGAGGGGCCGAGCCCGAATCCGATGAACGCGCACGAGAGACTGATGAAAACGACGGGCGCGTCCAGGAGCGCCGCCCCGAAGAGCGCCGTGAAGCCGAGGACGATCAATGCGGCTCCCACGCGCGCGGTGCGCCGGAAGCCCGCGCGGACCAGGAACCGCGCGGCCAGGGCGGCGGAGACGGCCCAGCCCAGCACGAGCGGCGTCACCACGGCGCCGGCCGCCCCCGCGGTGCCGCCGCGCGCGCCCTGAACGAAGAGCGGCACGAACGTGTCCACGCCGTAGATCGTGGTGCCGAGCAGGATGCCGCCCAGGTACGGAGCCGCCGTCTCCATCCGGCGGAAGAGCTCCGGCGGAACCAGCGGATGGGTCCGGCGCATCTGCAGCCGGGCGAATGCCACGAGGCAGGAAACCCCGAGGACGAAGAGCCCGAGCCGCGCCGCGAGGGGAAAGGAGCCGGCTCCCGCTTTCTGGAGGACCGAGAAGAGCAGGGCCGTGACGCCCGCGCCCAGCAACGCCGCCCCCGCCAGATCGATCGGATCGGCCAGCTTGGCGCGCGACTCGACCATCTTGGTGGCGACCAGGAAGAACGCGATCAGGCCGAGCGGCAGGTTGATGGAGAAGATCGAGCGCCAGCCGAAGGCGACCGTCATCCCGGCCCCGAGCAGCGGCCCGATCAAGCTGGCGAGCCCCCAGACGGTGCTGAAGAGCCCCTGGATCCGCGCGCGTTCCTCGAGCGAATAGAGGTCGCCCGAGACCGTCAACGCGATCGGCATCAGCCCCCCGGCGCCGAGCCCCTGGAGACCGCGCGCCGCGATCAGCTGCGTCATCGAGCGTGACAGCGCGCACGCCAGGGCCCCGAGCAGGAACAGCAGGATCGCCAGGAGCAGGAGGCGCCGCCGGCCGTGGATATCCGCGAGCCGTCCATACACAGGCATCGAGACCGTCGAGGTGAGGAGATACATCGAGAAGACCCACGAGTAGAGCCCGAGCCCGTTGAGGTCTCCGATGATGGTGGGCATCGCGGTCGAGACGACGGTCGATTCGAACGAGGCGAGGGCGGTCACGAGGATCAGCGCGAAGAGCACCGCACGGCGCCGCGCGGGGTCGAACCGGGGCGATTCGGCCGCAGCGCTCATCCCGATTCGAAGAGTAACAGGACATAAGATCCCGCCCGGAGGCCTGGGATGGAGCTGAAAAATCGGGTGGTCCTCGTGACCGGAGCGGGCCGCGGGATCGGTCGCGCCCTGGCGCTGGCATTCGCACACCGCGGCGCGCACGTGGCGCTGATGGGCAAGACGAAGAAGAACCTGCAGGAGGTCCAGAAGGAGCTGAAGCCTTTCGACGTGAAGACGGCCGTCCTTGCGGGCGACGTTTCGGAGGAAGGCGTGGTCGCGCGCTGCGTCTCGGCGGCCGAGCAGCAGCTGGGCCCCATCGACGTCCTCGTCAACAACGCGGGCGTCTTCGCGGCCGGGCCCATCGACCGGCTCGACACCGTCGTCTTCGACCGCATCCTCGCGGTCAACCTGCGCGGACCTTTCCTGATGGCGCGCTTCGTCCTGCCTGGAATGAAGAACCGGCGGTTCGGGCACATCGTGAACATCTCGTCCACCGCGGGCAAGCGGGGCTTCTCGGGCGGCGGCGCGTACTGCGCGTCGAAGTTCGGGCTGGCCGGCCTTTCGGAGGCGATGCTCTACGAGGCTCGCCCGTTCGACGTCCGCGTTTCCTGCATCTTCCCCTCCACCGTGAACACCGATCTCGTCGCGAAAGCGGGGATCCTCACCAAGGATCCGGGCAAGGCGATCCAGCCGGAGGACGTGGCCGAGGCGGTGGTCTCACTCGTGAGCCTGGAAGGGCGCGCGATGGTGACCGGCCTCGAGATGTGGCAGACGAATCCATGACGAAGGCGCGGGGACGCATGCGGCGCCACGAGGAGGCGCACTTCAGCGGCTCGGAGAGCGTCCGCGACGTGGTCCTCGGCATGTCCGACGGCCTCACCGTTCCGTTCGCGCTCGCCGCGGGACTCTCGGGCGCGGTGGCCGACACGCACGTGATCCTCATCGCGGGCGTGGCCGAGCTGGTGGCAGGCGGAATTTCGATGGGGCTCGCCGGCTATCTCGCGGGCAAGAGCGAGGTCGACACCTGGCGAAACGAACGGGCGCGCGAGGAGCAGGAGATCATCCAGGTGCCCGAGGAAGAGCGGGACGAGGTGCGAAAGGTGTTTCGCGACTACGGACTGGCGGGCCCCGTGCTGGAATCCGCCACGGACGCCATCTGTGCGGAGCCGAAGCGCTGGGTGAACTTCATGATGCGCGAGGAGCTGAACCTCGCCGAGCCCGATCCGAAGCGGGCCCGTTTCTCCGCCCTCCTCATCGGCGGCTCGTACATGCTGGGCGGAGCGATTCCGCTCGCACCCTATCTCCTGTCCCGCTCAGTCACGCGGGGCCTGCTCATCTCGGTCATCGTCACCCTGGTGACGCTCGGGATCTTCGGCGCCATCAAGGGACGGCTCACGGGCCGGCCTCCTCTCGGCGACGCGCTCCGCACGATGCTCGTGGGCGCCATCGCCTCCGGCGCCGCATACGGCATCGCGCGCCTGATCGCGCACTGAGCACGGATGCGCGGCCTCTTCTTTCGCGCCTTCGGCGGACCCGACGTCCTGAAGTTCGGCGAGCTGCCCGATCCCGTCGAGCGGCCCGGCTGCGCCATCGTGAAGATGCACGCCATCGGCCTGAACTTCGCGGACGTGTACCGCCGCCGCGGGAGCTACCACCTGGCCGGCAATCCCCCCTGGATCCTGGGCTACGAGGGGGCGGGAACCGTGGAATCCATCGCGCCGCCGCTCGAGGCGGCGGGCGCGGTCGCGCCCGCCGCATGGACGTTCTCGGTGGGAGATCGCGTCGCCTTCGCGGATGCCCCCTTCGCCAACGCCGAGAGGGTCAGCGTCCCGCTCGAGCGGCTCGTCCCGGTTCCGGCCGAGCTCGACCTCGACACGGCGGCGGCCGTGCTCCTGCAGGGCCTCACCGCGCAGTACCTCATCCGCGACAGCCACCGGCTCCAGAGCGGCGAGGTCGCGCTCGTGCACGCGGCCGCGGGCGGCGTCGGACTCCTGCTCGTGCAGCTGGCTCGCTCCGCCGGTGCGCGCGTGATCGGGCTGACGTCGAACGAGAGCAAGCGCCTCGCCGCCCTCGAAGCGGGCGCCGACACGGTGCTCCTCTATGGCGCAGACTGGCTCGAGGGCGTGCGCGCGGCCACGAGCGGCCGGGGCGTGGACGTGGCGTTCGATTCCGTCGGCAGCACGCTGGCCACCAGCCTCGCGGCCACGCGCATCGGCGGGCACGCGGTCTTCTTCGGCATGGCAGGCGGAGATCCCGAGCCGATCGATCCCCGCCTCTTGATGGACGGCTCCAAGAGCCTCACGGGCGGAGATCT
>JBDSFL010000336.1:0-3182 GCA_039919545.1 Thermoanaerobaculia bacterium
GAGCAGGACCTCGCTCGACGGGACTTCACGATTCACGCGATGGCTCGAAGAATCGGACCGACGGGCCGGCTCGGCGGCTTGCTGGACCTGTATGGCGGAAGGGCGGACCTCGAGAAAAAAAAGATGCGTCTGCTGCATGAGGCATCGCTCGCGGACGACCCGACGCGCGCGATCCGTGCCGCCCGGTATGCGGCGCGCCTGGGGTTCCAGATCGAGGGCTCGTTTCCGGAACGGCTCGCGGCGGCCCGTTCGACCGGAGCCTTCCGGTCCATCTCGGGAGATCGGCTTCGGCGGGCGCTCGAGGAGCTGCTGCACGAGGCACGGTTCCCGGAAGCGGTCGCGTCGCTCGTTCGCCATGGAGTCCTGGATGCCATCGTCGGCGGCTGGGGCGGCGGCGCGCCAGGTCGCGCCGAGCTGGCCGCCCTGCCGAAGGAGATCGGGATGGAGGAGAAGTGGACGCGTCTGCTGGCCGGAGCGCCTCCCGAGCTGAGGCGCTCCGTGGCTGCGAGGCTGAACTTCTCGCACAAGCTTCGCCGCCTCACCGAGGGGCCCGCATGAGACCCATGGCCGTGCTCGCGCTGATCCTCGGCGCTGGTCTCCTCGCGCCATTCGGGACGGGACTGCTGGCGGATCGCATGAATCGCACGGATCGAGACGAGCAGACGCCGATTCTTCCCGATGCTCCCGACGCTCCTGAAGCTCGCGAGACTCCAGAAGCCGCCGCATCTCCGGTGCCGAGCGGCACGCCGGGCACACCCCATCTCATCGTGGCGCTCGAGACCGAGCAGGGAAAGGCCAGCGAACGCACGGCTCTCTTCGACGACGGCACCCTGGCGCACGTGACGCGCTGGAGCGGGCGCTCGGTCATCAACCGGAAGAAGCTCTCGAGCGAGGAGATCGCGATCATCCGCCAGGTGTGTCTCGACGCGCTCCCCTCGGACGAGGAGTCGAGGCACCGGCAAACGGTGCTGGTGGACGAGAACGTGCGGCGGATCGAGCTCGAGCTCGTCGATGAGAAGGGGAAGTCGCACCGGTTCGCCTTCGACGATTTCACGCAGCTCTCCCTCTCCTTGGGACGCGCGCGCGGCGCCATCGAGGACCTGCGGGCCCGCTTCCTGGTGAAAGACGTTCCGAAGGAGCAGCAGTGGAATCCCGCCACGCTCAAAGAAGGGGACGTGCTGGTGCGCCGATCCGACTCCACGCGTTTCACCATCGTGAGAGACGACGCGTACGAGCAGAACCTCGAGCTGCGGAGCCTCGAATCGACCACGCTCATGCTCTTCCTCTCGCGCGCGGAGGTCCCCAAGATGTTCGAGGAGCCCCCTGCACGTCGAAAGGGCGGGAAGGACAACCGGTGATCCGGATCGTGGCGGGGGAGCTGCGGGGGAGACGGCTCGACGTCGACGCGCGGATCCGTCCGACCATGGAGCGGGCTCGCAAAGCCGTGTTCGACATCTTGAGCGATTCGGTGATCGGCGCGAACGTGCTGGATGCCGCGGCGGGTTCGGGCGCTTATGGAATCGAGGCGCTCTCGCGAGGCGCGAAACGAGCCGAATTCATCGAGCCCGATGCGAAGGTGCGCGCGATCCTGCTCGGCAATCTCTCGAGGCTCGAGCTGACGGGGCGAGCGCATGTCCACGGCACGACGATCGCCGCCTTCCTCACCCGCAGGGTCGAGGCGCGATACGACCTCGTGTTTCACGATCCTCCTTACGCCGATACCGAGTCTTCCGCGAAGGATCTCGATGGACTGGTGAAGCTGCTCGCTCCGGAAGGGACCCTCTTCCACGAACGCGGGGACGATCTCGAGCCGAAGCCTCTGGGGCTCGCGCCGAGCGATCGACGCCGGTACGGCACCACGCGATTCCTCATCTACCGGGGCTGATGTCCAGGGTGCCGGGCCGCATCCACGGCGAGCGCGTCTGCGATGCATGCTGGCTGGCGTCGTCCTCGACACTCCTGCTAAACTGACCGGATTCCGAGGCCTGGAGAGAGGTCTTCACGAAAGAGGTTTCCATGGCAGAAACTCGCACGCTTTTCACGTCCGAATCGGTGACGGAAGGGCATCCCGACAAGATCGCCGATCAAATTTCGGACGCGATTCTCGACGCCATCCTGCGCGACGACCCGATGGGGCGCGTGGCGTGTGAAACGCTCGTGACGACCGGTATGGCCTTCATCGCCGGAGAGATCACGACGAAGACCTACGTCGACATCCCCGAAATCGTCCGCCAGACGATCCGGGAAGTGGGCTACACGCGGGCCAAGTATGGTTTCGACGACCAGACGTGCTCGGTGCTCTCCTCGATCGACAAGCAATCGCCCGACATCGCGATGGGCGTGGACACTGGCGGCGCCGGCGACCAGGGCCTCATGTTCGGCTATGCCGTGCGTGAGACCGATGAGCTGATGCCTCTGCCGATCACGCTCGCCCACGGGCTCACGATGCGTCTGGCCGAAGCCCGGAAGACGCATGAGCTCGAGTGGCTCCGTCCCGACGGCAAGAGCCAGGTGACCGTGGAGTACGAAGGCTCCCGCCCCGTGCGTGTCGAGGCCGTCGTCGTCTCCACCCAGCACTCCGAATCCGTTCCTACCCCCGAGCTGCGCGCGGCCATCATGGAAGAGGTCATTCGCAAGGTGATCCCGGCCAGGCTCATGGACGACCAGACGAAGTTCCACATCAACCCGACGGGGCGGTTCGTCATCGGCGGGCCGCAGGGCGATACGGGGCTGACCGGGCGCAAGATCATCGTGGATACCTACGGCGGAAGCGGCCGGCACGGCGGGGGAGCGTTCTCGGGGAAGGATCCCACGAAGGTCGACCGCTCCGCCTCCTACATGGCACGCTACATCGCGAAGAACCTCGTCGCCTCGGGTGTGGCGGACAAGGTCGAGGTTCAGCTGGCCTACGCGATCGGTGTCGCCGATCCGGTCTCGGTGCACGTGGACACGTTCGGAACCTCGCGCGTGGACGAAAAGACGCTGCCCGGTCTGGTGCGGGACCACTTCAAGCTCACGCCCAAGGGCATCATCGAGTCACTCGACCTCCGCCGGCCCATCTTCAAGAAGACGGCCTCGTACGGGCACTTCGGCCGGCGCCTTCCCGAGTTCCGCTGGGAGCAGACGGATCTGGCCGAAGCCTTGGCCTCCGCAGCGGGCATCCAGGTTCCCGCTCAGGTCTG
>JBDSFL010000337.1:0-6110 GCA_039919545.1 Thermoanaerobaculia bacterium
GCGCGGTTTCGCCGACGAGGGACGCGAGTTCCTGCGGCTCCTCGTCTGGCTGCCGCGACCGTTTCCCGCGCCGCGGCGGTTCGCCACCCGAGCGGCGGCCGCAGCCGAGCACGCATCCCTCCGGCTCGCGAACGCCGAGCCATTCATCCGGCGGCGCTTCGGCCTGTCTCCGAACCAGGAGGACGTCGGCGTGGGCGTCGGCGTCGGCGTCGGCGCCGCGTCGCGCCTCGCGCTGGTGCTCGAGATGCTCCGCGGCGTTCCGCCCGGAGTCCTCGCACGGCGCGAACGGATTCCGGAGCCCGATCTCTACCGCTGGCGCGACGAGGCGCTGGCGGCCGGGCTCTCCGCCCTTTCGTCCAGCTCGTCCCGTTCGTCGGCCGACCCGCTCAGCGAGGACGCCCGGCTCGAGCGCGCGCTGGAGTTCCTGTGCGCGGAATCCGCCGCGCCGCCCGTTCGGTGACATGTCTCACGTTCCTGCGCGACGGCGAGTCTTACGCGTGAGTGACACTGATGTTTTGAAATCCTTCGTTCCAAGACTCCGGGAAACGTCATCCTGCCCGAGGTCTCGCCCGACGGCCGCCTCGTCTCGTACGTGGCGCAGGGAATTCCGAACAACAAGATCAAGGTCGCGCGCCTCGCGGATGGGGTCGCGGTTCCGTTCGAGATGCCCGCCTCGGGCAACCGCGCCAACACGGGACGGCACCGCTGGATCCCCGGAGGCGAGGCGATCGCGTTCGAGGTCGAGAACGAGAAGAGCGAGGCGGGGATTCGCATCGCGAGCTTCCCGGCGGGCAAGGAGCCCGTCTCCAACCGCACGGTCACCGGCTTCCAGCCGGGCCCCGTGCTGGAATCCTTCGGCGTGGCCCCCGACGGAAACCGCTTCGTCGGCGCCGAGTTCCAGCACTTTGCCAATATCCTGCTCGTGGAAGGCGTCGACGGCGTCGTGAGCCCGAACGCCGACGCGGCGGGGGGCTCGGGAAAATAAGAAACGGCGGGCAGCGCCCGCCGTTTCTTCCGAGGTCGCGACCGGGGCGGTTTACGACTTCATGTCGCTCTTGGCCGCGGCGGCCTTCTTCTGACGCGTGGTCTTGCCTTCCATCATCGTCATCCAGGTCGTTCCGTCTTCCGAGAGCTCCCACTTGAACGAGTACGAGTCGGGCTTGATGCCGCTCATCGTGTAGCGCCCCTTGTACGTCTTGCCGCCGAACTTGGATTCGTTCGAGTATGTCCAGACGTCGTTGTCGACGTGCCCCTTGGCGTAGTCGCCCATGCCCATGTTGTCGATTCCGAAGTAGGTGTACACCTTGTCCTCGGTGGAATACGACATGATCCCCATTCCCTTCATGGGGCCCATCGGGGATTTTCCGGTGCTCTTGCAGACGACCGCATAGCCCCCCTCGAACCAGGAGCAGCTGTCCATTCCGGACATCTTGCCGCCAGCCCCCATCGGACCGGGCTTCAGCTCCCCTTTCGTGCTCCAGTTACCCACGAAGTAACCAAGCTTCTTGTGCTCAGGACCCGGCTTGGGCATCTCCATCGGCTTGGCTGCGTCTTCCGCGCGAGCCAGGCCCGAACAGGCCATTCCCAGGACGAGTGCCGCCACCATCGTTCGCTTCGACATGAGTCGTTCTCCTTCTTCACCGGTTTTTTGTGCTGGCCCGGATTATCGTGCGCCGGGCAATCGCCCGCGAATTCTCTTTCAACGGTGCGGGCGCGTCAAAACCCCATCAGAGAGCGGTAATCTGCACCCATGAATCCTGCCGAGGACGACGGGACGGTGCGCGAGCGGATCCGCGCCGCCCTCGCCTTGAAGACGCTCACCGTGCGCGAGCTGTCCCAGCAGCTGAGCGTCTCGGAGCGCGACGTGGTGGAGTCCCTGCCGCACGTCACCCGTTCGGTCGAGGCCGCGGGGGACTCCTTCGTCGTCTCGCCGGCGGAGTGCGCCGGCTGCGGCTTCATCTTCAAAGAGCGCTCCCGCCCGGGCAAGCCGTCGCGCTGCCCGAGCTGCCGGGCCACGCGGGTGCGGCCGCCGCGCTTTCACATCGAGGAAAGGTAGGCCCCGATGGATGCAGCCCTCGTACAGCTCGTCGCGCTCTTCGAGGAGGCCTTCGAGAGGAAGTCGTGGCACGGCACGACTCTCAAGGGCTCGCTGCGCGGGCTCTCCGCGCCAGACGCGAGCCGCCGGCCGGGCCCGGGACGTCACAACATCTGGGAGGTCGCCTTGCACGCGGCGTACTGGAAGTACGTGGCGCGACGGCGGATCACCGGCGATCGGCGGTTGTCCTTCCCCCGCACCGGGAGCAACTGGTTCGTGTGCCCGCCTGAGGGAATAGCGGATGACAGGCTGTGGCGCGAAGACATCGCGCTCTTGCAGGAGGAGCACCGGAAGCTGCGCAATGTGCTCACCGTACCCGGAGCTCGTTTCGTGGAGACTCAGCTCCGCGTCATGCGTGGCGTGATCGCGCACGACCTCTACCATGCCGGACAGATCCAGCTCTTGAAACGGCTCGCACAGGAGACAGAGGAAGAATAAAAAGGGCGCCGTCCATTGGCCGGCGCCCTTTCCTGAACCCTGGAGAACCAAGTCACGCGCGCGTGACGGCCCCCTCGCTCACTGAGCGGGGGTGTTCTCGGCGTAGTACTCGTGGCTGTCCGCGTTGTCGATCGCCTTGTCGGGAGAGCTGATCGCGAGGCTCTTGCAGGAGGACTGGCCGTAGGTCCAGTCGTCCGTGCCCGCCACCACGTTGAAGTGGCTCGTCTCGTGGATGATCGTGCCTGCCTTGGAGTCGGTGCCGGTCACGGGGGCGGTCCAGAACGCCTTGCACAGGTGGATCTCGTAGGGGCGTGTGGGATACACGTACGCGTAGTACGTCTTCTTGCAGCCGCAGTCGAACGAGATGTTCTGGTTGAGCAGCGTCGAGGCGAGGCTCTGGAAATGGCTCTTGACGGTGTTGAAGCGCGCGGTGTCCGGAGCGCCGAACCACGTCTGGTACCGCGTCGCCGAGCTGCTGGTGAGCGACGAGGACGCGTTGCTGGCGTAGGTGCGGGCCGAAGGCAGCGCCTGGGTCGAGAGCGTGGTCTGCTGCGTGGCCGAGCAGCTCACGAACGAGGTCGTGGCCAGCGCGGCGCGGGAGGATGCGTCGGCGATCGGGGAAGGACGGGCTTCGCCGGTGAGGCGAAGGGCGACGGAGTTCGAGTTCAACGCTTCGGCTGCACGGGCACCCGAAGCGGGCACGACTCCGGCGAGGCCGGCGCGGTACTGCACGGTGTAAAAGCCGGGCCGCGACATGTCGTACAGGGCGGAGAGCTCGATGACCGCCGAGCGCGAATGCCCCGACCTCAAGCGGATGAAATCGGCGGAGGTGGGATCGAGCCGCTTCGCGATGATCCCGAGATAGGCGACGCGCTCTCCGTCTCGCGTCACGTCGAACAGATCGTTCTCGATCTCACCCAGGGGCGTGTCCCAGATGTAGACCGATATCGGGGCTTCCGAGTCGTTCGAGATCGTGAACCGAACGGTCACGTCGTCGGAGGTCGTGAACTCATTCTGGTCCGCCGAGAGCTCGACCGTCGCGCTCCGGCGCGCGGCCTCGGCGGGGAGGGAGATCCCCAGGGCGAGAGCCACCAGCGCGGCTGCCGCGAGAGTGGAAGAAAGGCTTCTGATCATCGATCGTCCTCCTGCGTGAATTGTCCTGGGCCTTGATTGGTGTGGGGAGTCTATCAGCGCCCGGTTATCTCGATCGAAAGGGAGTTGCAGGAAACGGTTGCCGGACGCAGCTCACGTCCCGCACGCCGCGGTGCCGCACCGGAGACGACGTCGAGGAGGGTTCCGCGAAAGGTGATGGTGTATCGGCCGGGGCGCGTCAGGTCGTAGGCGGCGGCCGCGTCGACCGAGCCCGAGACCTCGCCTTTCGGGGAAATGCGCACGTATTCATCGGACTGGGGAGCGCGGCGTTTCACCATCGGGCCCTGGTACGGCAGCGGCTCGCCGCCCGTCGCCGGCAGGATCTGGAAGATGTCGCCGAGCAACCCCTCCAGCGGCGTCTGCCAGTCGAGAATCGACACGGCGCGAGCGGATCGGTTCCGCAGGAAGAACGTCACTCGAACCGGCGCACCCGCCGCGTGCGTGCGGTCCGCCTCGAGCCGGCAACCCAGCGGCGGCACGCGAGAGACCGGCTTCTCCGCGCCGGCGAGCGCGGTCAGGATCAGGAAGAGGCCGCCGAACGCGTGCGGATCCACGCACCGATGGTACGTCGCAACGATCTGACCTCGACATCCAAAAAAATGTGATTCCCCCCCTTTTTACCCGCGCGCCGGTATCCTTTCTGCACTCCGGAACCAAACAGTGAAGTCAGCCCGGCCCCTCCCGATCGCGCTCGCGCTGCTGCTCATGGCCTCCTGTCGTGCCGGCGAGCGACCCGCACCCGCTCGCAGCGCCGCGCAGCCGGGCAATCCCGTGGAGCTCGGCTCGGGCCCCGGCGTCGAGGTCTTCCCGGCGTTCTCTCCCGACGGGCTGTCGGTGGCGTACTGCTCGAACGCCACCGGCGCGTTCGAGATCTATGTGCGGCCCGCCAAGCCGGGCGGCGCGCCGCGGCAGATCACCACCGACGGCCGGCAGAACCTGCAGCCCACGTGGTCTCCCGACGGCAAGCGCCTCGCCTATCACTCGAAGGACCACGGCGGCATCTGGGAGATGCCCGCCGAGGGAGGCCCCGCCCGCTCGCTCACCGATTTCGGGACGAAACCGAGCTGGTCGCCGGACGGGAAGTGGATCGTCTTCCAGGTCCATCCGATCACCGACCTCGGGGCGACGAGCGTCACCTCGTTCCCGCCTTCCACGATCTGGGTCGTCCCGGCGCGCGGCGGCGCCGCCCGGCAGGTGACCGAATCGTTGATCCCCTCGGGCGGACACGGGAACCCGATGATCACGGCCGACGGCAAGAGGATTCTCTTCACGGCCATCGATCCCAAGCTCTTCGATGGCCAGCTCTGGTCGGTCCCCTTCGAAGGCGGCGTGCCGACGCTCCTCTTCGAGCGGCCGCGCCTGTTCGACCCCGCGATCGCAGCCGACGGTCGCATCGTCTACTTCGGCGATCGCAGCCCTGAGTTTCATTTCGGGCTCTGGCGCATGCGTCTCTCGGCCTCGGGCACGCCGGAGGGCAAGGCCGAGCTCGTGACGCAGGTCGGCCGGACGGTGGCACGGCATCCCACACTCTCTCCCGACGGACGCACCGTGATCTGGAGCGCCCTCTCCACGGCGGGCAACATCTGGTCGCTGCCGGTCACTCCCCAGGGCGAGCCGGCCGGCCCCGCGACCCGCTTGACGCACGAGCAAGCGCGCAGCACCTGGCCCGTCTTCTCCCCGTCGGGCAGGTCCATCGCTTTCGGGCGCTCGTGGCCCGGCCTGAACCCGGACGTGTGGACGATGGATTCGAACGGTCACAACCCGCGGCAGATCACGACAAATGCCGCCGCCGACCTGATCGGCAACTGGTATCCCGACGAGCGGCGCCTTTTCTTCGTCACCGACCGCGAGAAACGCGCGGCGCTGTGGACGATCGACAGCGTGACGCACGCCGAGGAGCCGCTCCCGCTCTCGGATCCCGACATCGGAATTCCACGCATGTCACCCGACGGCACGCGGCTCGCCTACCAGAGCAAGATGGGCTCGCCGACGATCAACATCTGGATCGTGGAGATCCTCTCGGGGAAGAAGCGGCAGCTCACTTTCGACCGCGAGTTCATCGGCTTTCCGTGCTGGTCGCCCGACGGAAGGACCGTGGCGATGCAGGTGGGGCGCGGCGACGACGCGCAGGTGGCCTTCGTGTCGAGCGACGGGGGCGACCCGGTGCAGCTCACGTTCGATCGCGGGCTGAGCTGGCCGTTCAGCTGGTCGCCCGACAACGACCGTATCGCCTTCGCCGGATCGCGCCACGACCGCTGGGCGATCTGGTGGGTCTCCCGCTCCACGAAGAAGCAGCATCGCGTGACGGCGGACGTTCCCCTGAATGCCTACGTGCGCTATCCGGACTGGTCTCCGAAAGGCGACCGCATCGCCTACGAGTACGGAGAGACGACCGGGCACCTGTGGACGATGCCGACCGGCGACT
>JBDSFL010000338.1:0-4636 GCA_039919545.1 Thermoanaerobaculia bacterium
TCGGCCAGGAGCACCGATACCTCGACCTTGGCCTTGTCGCGCGGCTTGTAGGCCCGCGCCGGACACCGCAGCACCGTAGTGGGCCGCCATTTCCTGATAAGTCCGGTTCACGACGGCTTCGTACCGGCACGCCCCCGTCACCCCGGCCTTGAGGTTGTCGGGCACGAAGATCGATGCCGCACCGCCGAAGGCGTCCAGGATCCGCACGTGGAGGCTCACGAAGTTCGAGAGATCCTGATGCTCGGACGCCGCCGCAAAAACGTAGCTGCTGGCGCCGAGCACCCCGACGAACAGCTCCACACTCCGCACCTGGCCCGTCCTCGGGTCCACGATCGACGGCTTCTTGCCCGCGAAGTCCACGAACACTTTCTCGCCGGCCCGGTGCACCTGCCTTATCACCGGCGAGAGCCGCTTGCGAAACCGGTGGTAGTGCTCGCAGTGTTGGCGGTCGCGAGAATCTGAGTGTTTTTGACCGTGAGTCGACGGAGTGATCACGAGAGGCGAGACCTTGAGGGCATGAGGAGCGTTTGCACGTGACGGATGTAGGACGGATCGGGGTCGACGCGACGCAGTTCCTCGATGACGGGAAGGAAGTAGTGGAGGGAGCGGATTTGCCCAAGAGGCGGCGCGTCGGTCGGACGATTCAAGCGTCTGGCACAGGTCAGGGCGAAGGCTGCGCGGACGATCTCGAGAGGGACTTGGCTGTCAGAAAGAGAGCGGGCCAGGACGCGATCAGCGGTTCTGGCCCGGGTGGGCGTGTCGGGTAGATCTAGGTACAAGCGCAGGAGATCCGTGACGTAGCGATCGTGGCTGTGGGTCACGGCGGGCTGGCTCACTTCTTCTTGCGGCTGCGCCGGGCTTGTTCGGCATCTCGCTGGCTCTCGAAAGTGCGGTAGCTCTCGCCCTCCAGCAGGGTGACGTCGGCGTGGTGAGTGAGGCGATCCAGCAGCGTGCTCAGGCAGGTGGCATTGGGAAACACGGTGTTCCAATCGGCAAAGACGAGGTTTGTGGTGACGAGCAGCGAGCGACGCTCATAGCGGCGGTTGACGACCTCGAAGAGCAGGTCCGCGGCGCGGTCGTCATAGGAGAGATATCCGATCTCGTCGATGCAGAGCAGGTCGGGACGCCCGTAGAAGGCGATGCGCTGGCGACGGCGCTGAGGGGAGTCGCACGAGAGGTCGGAAAGGATCTCGGCGGCGGTCCGAAAGATGACCGAGAGCCCGGCCTGGACGGCGAGCAAGGCGATGTTCTTGGAGATCATCGTCTTGCCCAGGCCATTGGTGGCGATCAGGACGAGGTTGCGGCGGTCCCTGATGAATTCCAGCGTGAGGGCGTGCTCGATCAGGTCGCGGTCGATTTTCTTGGGCCAGTTCCAGTCGAAGTCGGCCATGGGTTTGAAGGAGCCGATGTGTGCGCTTCTCATTCTTCGCTCGGCGCTCTTCTGGGCTCGGTGGAAGGTCTCCAGACGCACGAGCTCTTCCAGGACAAGGGCGGGAGACATCCGGGCCTTGGCGGCGCGGGAGAGAAAGTCGGGCAGCTGGGCGCCGAGGCCGGAGAGCCCGATGTGCGACAGGCCGCTGGCCAGCTCACTCGTCATCGTCGAGCTTTCCTGAGTGCAAGGCGTCATAGGAGCGGGCGTGCCGGGGCGCCAGAGACAGCTCGACCAGCTCGGGACGGGATGAGATGGTCACGGGCAGAGCGGGGCGCTTCTTGCGTGAGCGAAGAAGCTTCTGCACGAGGAAGGTGACGGAGGCGGCATTGACCGTCCCGCGCGACAGAGCGTCTGCCACCGCGCGTTCGAGCAGCTCGGTTCCGTAATCGGCGGCGAGCTGGACGAGCTTGCTGGCCTGACTGCGGTCATTTTCCCCACGCGCCACCGCGGCCTGCAGGAAAGCCTCGGCCGAAGGCACCGCGGCCAGCAGAGCGTGCAGGCGGGTCATGCCGCCGGCCTTCTTCCTGTCTTTGATCAGAGCCTGGATGTGGGCGGGATCCTCCACCCGCGCGTGGCGATCCCAGGATCTGTGATGACGGGCGATCTCGGTGGCACCCGAAAGAAGACGGATCGTCGTGCCCGAGGCCACGAGGGTCAGCTCGCGGCCGACGGCCTCGGGCGGGATGGAGTAATCGTTGAGGTCGAAGCGAATGTACGGAGTCTTCTGAGAGTGGACCGTCACGACGTGATCCGTCGGGGCGGGGTGCTCGGGCAGAGGCAAGAGGCGAGGCCGCTCCTGCTGCCAGGCCTCCTGGACCGTCAAGTGATCGCCGCCGGGCCAGGGCCGCTGATGGGCCACCGCATCGCGCCAGGCAAGGGCCTGACGGTTGAAGTCGGCCAGATTCGTGAAAGATCTAGCGGCGAAGAAGGAGTGGCGGACGTACTGGATTCGTCCTTTCCACGCGCCCCTTCTCGTTGCCGCGGGCCACCGCGCAGAACCGGGGCTGGAAGTGATAGTGGCTCGAGAGCTCCACAAGACGCGGATGAAGGTGGACCGAGTCCCCGCGCCGCGTCAGCACCGCCGAGCGCAGGTTGTCGTAGAGAAGAGTCCGGGCAACGCCGAGCTCTTCAAACGCTCTGACGTGGGCCGACAGAAAGCTCGACTGCACCTGGTCGAAGGTGAATTCGAGATAGAGCGCGCGGGAGTGAGACAGGACCATCACGAAGCATGACAGCCGGCGCTCAGCCCGCCCCACACGCACGGTGCCGAAGTGAGCCCAGTCCACCTGGGCCTGCTCGCCGGGCAGAAACGACAGACGCAGGTATGCGGGCCGCCCTTTCGGGCGAAGGCCGGCCACCGTCCGCCTGACGATCCTGGCGCTTCCGGAAAAGCCGCGCTCTTTGAGCATCGTGTGGATGCGCGAGGCTCGCAGCTTCGGATAGCGCTCCAGCGTGGCCTTGATGAAATCCACGTAGGGATCCGTCTGGCAGCCGCGCATCTGGCGCGGCCGGCCGAAGCGGTCACTCTCGAGCGCCAGACGCACCGTGTCCCACGACAGCCCCAGCCCGGAGGCAATCGTCCCGGTCCTCCAGTGCTCGGCGTAGTACAGCCGACGGATCTCGGCCGTCGTCTCTGGGGCGATCACTCTTCACCCACAATCTCGATAGTCCGACCGTAGTCCACAGAATCGACAGCAAGGTCGGTCTGGGCTTCCAAAAAACACAAGCTCACCCTTTGACTCCTCTTCCTCCGGCTCGTTTGACACGGCCGGATCGGCAAGGGCGAGCATCGCAACTTCGGCCTGGTCTTCGGAAGAGTGATCCATCACCAATCGACGTCGCTCACGCAGCGCTCGCTGGTGGTCGCGGTGATCGGCTCTCCCCTCCGGGCTCTGCTGATGCCGCAGCCGCGCGGCACGTTTCTGCGCCATTCGGGCCGGACGACGGCAAACCTCCGAGCAGTACTGCTGACCGCGGTCGCACGGGCGGCAGACCAGGAAGAACTCCCCGCAGCCCCTGCACCGCCGGACCCGCAGCGCATCGGGCTCTGCCTGGGCCAATGCCTCCCCAAACGCGCGGCACTGGACCTTCGGCCCAAGACGTGGGAGGCTCTCGTTCCCTCTTCATCCGCCCACGTCTTGGGGCGAAAACTCGCGAGCCCCGGTCGTGTCACCGACCGGGGCTCTTCTTCACACCGCCTCCCTACGCTACCGCATCACGCCGGCGCGCCTCCGGCGCGGATGATGCTGACGTACTCATGGCCGACCAGTGTCAGATTCGCTCAGATTCCGGCGACCGCGGACACGCAGAACTGGCTGTACCGGTAGCCCTCGGGATTACCCGCCAGGTACTCCTGCCACAGCAGGCTGAGCGTAACCCCCGCCCGGCGCAGCTCCCCATGCACCCAGGCCATCTCCGGCAGACCCCGCCCGAGCTCTGACTCCCGCTTCGGCCCGAAGACCGCAGCCTCGAGCCTTTCCTCGTCGAAGAGCTCCGCGGGAATCGGCCACCCCACTCCAGCCGCCCGCGCACGCCCCAGGTTTCACGGACGCCAGAAATTGACAGCGCCGATGAAGCCAGTCCGAAACGGTGGTGAACGCCCAGGCCGTTTTATTCGCGGGAACTCTTGATGTCCGGTTCCCGTAGAGGCCATGCAGGTGGCTCCTCGTAAATGGAGGCTCGATTCAGATGACCTCGACGAGTCTCGGTTCGGGCTGATGTGAAGACGCCCCTTTGTGTCCGAAGGGG
The DNA here is from genome assembly GCA_039919545.1 of Thermoanaerobaculia bacterium. Classification (GTDB taxonomy): domain Bacteria; phylum Acidobacteriota; class Thermoanaerobaculia; order UBA5066; family UBA5066; genus JBDSFL01. Next base: position 4,181 of record JBDSFL010000338.1, read on the forward strand.
CGCCTCCCGCGAGCGGCGAATGCGCGCGGAGTCAAATCCGCGCGAAGAACTTCACGGACAACTGTAGGGTCCGTCGGCAATCGTAGTGAAACGGTGCCCCAAGGCATTCGGATACGTTCGATAGGTGCCGTCCTTCGTGTCTGTGACCTTAAACGTCACCTGAACGTCGGTCAAGCCGCTGGCATAGAAGCCATAATTTCCGTTCGACCCATTACAGAACGAGACGAATTTACATACCAGCTCTACGTTCGTGGAGTTCAAGAACCAGAAATAACCCGAATCATTGGTGAGAGATACGGCCTTTCCGGTGCCGGAGTTGTAGCTGTAGTCCACGTAGTCAGCCTGGACCCTGAAGCGGTTGTTGTGCAGGCACAACGTGGTCGAATCTGAGGTGCAACTTCCTGAAGGCGGCGGAGTCGGAGTCGGGCTCGGGGTCGGGCTCGGGGTGACCGTCGG
>JBDSFL010000343.1:0-5023 GCA_039919545.1 Thermoanaerobaculia bacterium
CGCCTCCTGCACGGGGAGACCCTGTACCGAGACATCGGCTCCTCGTATGGACCCCTTCCGCCGTACCTGGACGCCGCCGCCTTGCGCTTCTTCGGCGAGCACCTCGACGTGCTCATCGCCGTTCGAACCCTCTTCGCCCTGCTCGGTGTCGCCGCGCTCCAGCGGCTCGTGCAGAGGCTCGCCGGCGACACGCTCAAGACCGCCGCGATCACCTCGTTCATCGTGGCGACGACCTTCTTCGGATTCGGCAGCCCGTACCCGTTTCCCTACAGTGTCGCCGCGCTGGAAGGAACGGTAGGCCTCTGGTGGGCGCTGGAGCTTGCGCTCGGCGCCACGAGCTGGCGAAGCTCGCTCGCGGCCGCGCTGCTGGCGGGGCTCGCGGGGGGCGCGAAGGTCGAGCTCGTCCCCGTGGCGATCGCCGGCACCGCGCTGGCGCTTTTCTGGAGCCGCCCCCGTCGCCAGGCCGCGGCCTGCACTCTTCTCACAGCCCTCGTCGGCGCGGCGAGCTTCGCCCTTCCGGTGCTCTGGGTCGGGCCGGAAGCTCTGCGGCGCCACGGCTTCCTGATCGCGCTCGACAGCCCGGAATCCTGGCGCCATTTCTATTCGTGGGTGATGTTCGGCGGCCCTGATCTGCGGAGCTACGTCTCGGGCGGATTCATGCTGACTCTGTTTCCCTCGCTCGTTTTCCTTCTCTCCGCGCTCGCGCTCCTCGCGGCCTCCTCGTCGTCTCCGCTGTGGGCCGGAGCGGCCGCGGCCTTCGCGGCCTCGGGGGCCGTGCGGATCCGGGGCAACGACGAGCTCCACGTGCTCATCCCTCTCGCGATCGCCCTGGCCGTGTGGGAGCTGGCGAGCGCTGCCCGGGCGCGTGCCTTCCGGACGCCTCAGTCGCCCCATCGCGCATGGGTCTGCGTCGCGGTGCCGATGCTTCTCGTCGTGTGGCGTCAGCCGTTCTTCCTGAAGATTCCCGCCTATTCGGCGTTCACGAGCCCGCTGGCGCTCGCGTTCTGCCTGTCGTGGCTGGCGACCCGCCCCTGGCCGCGGCTCTCGCGAGCCGTCCCGCTCCTGGCGGCGGCGCTCTGCCTTTCGCAGGGAGCGGACCGCTTTCGCGAGAGCCGTTTCAACGTGATGCGCTGGGTCTCGCTCCCGCGGGCATCCCTCTACCTTCCCATCGAGTCGGCGGATCTCGTCGAGGCGACGGCGCGGCTGCTCGACCGCACCACACGCATCGACGATTACGCGTGCGTCTTCCCGGAGCCCGGTTTCATCACGTTCGCCACGCGGCGGCGCTCCCCTTTCATCGACGAGCAGTTTCACGCCGGCATGCAGGACGCGACCGCCGAAGACGAGATGATCCAGCGTCTGAAAACGCGGCGCATCCCGGTGGCGCTCATCACGAATCGCCCGTTGGGATTCGACGGCGCGGAATATCGCCGGGGGCTTCTCGATCGATTCTTCGCCGAGTTCGATCGGAGCATGCGGCCCGTGGCCCTGCTGGGCGACAACACCCGCCGGATTCCCGGCATGGGGCAGGCTGCGGGAGCCGTCGTGTACGTCCCGCGTTCCGAGACGCCGTGAAATCGATCTGCATGGTCAACGAACACGATTGACCCCGCGGAATGGGTCGTTTACTGACCCCTACGGCCGACATGCGTGATGCTAAGCCTATTAATAACAATGACTTAACTAGAAGTCTCGGTTGGCCTTCGCCTTGCGTAGCTCTCGCTTTCGGGAGATTTCACAAATGAACGATCGGACGCAGGAAGCCGCCGCGCGCAGGAGCGCATTGGAATCGGCCGCACGGAAGGCCCGGCGCGACGTGGGAATCGACTTCCTGCCTGAAGCCCACGATCGAACCCTCGGAATCGAAGGGGTCGCGCGTCGAAACAAGGTCGACTCCGAGCGCCCGACGCCTCCCCTCACACGCAGTTGATTTTTCCGCACGACAGACGATGAGTGAACGAATTGGAGACTGGATGAGAACGAAGACTCTCTCGACGATGCTGGCCGCGACCGCGTTTTCCATCGCTTCCCTCTCCTTCGGGAGCGGAGCCCTTCTCGCGGCCACGAACCAACCCTCCGACCCGATCCGGAATCACGAGGAATGCACACCGCTTCACAACGTATCCGTTCTGCGCAATCACGTGAAGTGGTCGGCTCGCGAGAACGCTCCTGTCGCCCTCGCAGCCGAGTTCACGAGCGAGACGGTCGACGGAGCCGCGGATTTCGTGGCGTGGCGTCTCGTGCTGACGACGATGGATCGCACCGTCGTCGACACGCGTCACGGATCGGCACGGCTCGATGACGGTCGCACGATCGTCGCCGAGACGTTCGACGGAAGAGATTCGGCGGGTCACCCTCTCGCCTCGGGCCTCTACGTGTACCGCTTCGAGGCCGAGAGCTATGAAGGCTCGGGAGGCTTCCTCCGCGTCTACGGCTCCGACGAGACACCGGATCCGCCGGTCGAAGATACCCGCGAGCCGCTCGCGACCTCGTCGAATCCCTCGGTTCCCTACAGCTTCTTCTTCGGCTCGCAGCACGCTCACACGATCTACTCCGACGGCGGCACCGCCGTCTCGACCTGCACCGGCTCCATCTCCTCCCCGCATGCGGGTGCGACGCCCACCGACGCATTCGCGTACGCCAAGGCTTCGGGCGGCGTCGATTGGATCTGCGTCATCGAGCACAACCACCTGATCGACGACGCGTGCGGCACCGGCTGCAGCACCGCGACCGTCCGCGGCCGCTACCAGGACGGTCTGAACGCCGCGATCGCCTCGACCACCGCCAACTTCGTCGGCATCTACGGCATGGAGTACGGCGTCATCGGCAATCCGGTGGACCACGAAGGACACGTCGCCTTCTACGACATCACCAAGCTCTTCAGCTGGGAAGCGTATGCCGACGTCATCACCTCCAAGACCGACTACCTCTCCCTTTGGACTTCCGCGAACAACGCCGCGAACCAGGGCCCGAGCGGCGCCGCCGGCGGCTTCTGTCACCCGAAGACGTCCGACTACGCGAGCTGGGCTCAGAACGCCGCGGGGCTGAACGTCATCCGGGGCGTGGCCGTGATCTCCGGCCCGGCCTTCGAGAAGACGACCACGTTCTCGGACGGCGGCTCGCGCTTCGCAGGCCCGTCCGCCGGTACCGACATGTACCAGTACGCGCTCCAGCGGGGCTGGACCGTCGGACCCGAGGCGCACCAGGACAACCACTGCTGGAACTACGGCAACGCGACGCGGAACCGCACCGTCGTGCTGGCCAACTCGCTCTCGAAGGCGAGCGTGATGGGCGCCATTCGCGCGCGCCGCTTCTACGCGACCTCCGACAAGAACGCGCAGATGTTCTTCGGTACGTCCGACTACGCGCACACGATGGGCGAGATCTTCACGACGAGCGTCTCGTCGCTCCCGATCCGTGTCTGGGTGAGCGATCCGGACGGCGCCACGATCTCGACCGTGACGCTTTACACGGGCAACCCCGCCGCGGGAAGCGGCTCGCCCACCAGCTCGACGATGACGAACGCCGGCGGCGGAAGCTACACGGCGAACGTGACGGTCCCCGCGACCGGCCAGGCCTACTACTACACCTACGTCACGCTCTCCAACGGCGCCGAGCTCTGGTCCGCCCCGATCTGGGTGTCGAAGTCGGGCGCCTGCTCCGATACCACGCTCCCCACCGCAGCCATCACCGCACCCACCGCGACCACCGTCACCGGCACGGTCGCCATCAGCGCCACCGGCACCGACAACATCGGCGTCACCGCGATGACGCTCAAGGTCGACGGAGCCACGGTGGCGACGTCCACCTCGGGCTCGGTCGGCTTCTCCTGGAACACCTCCGCGCTCGTCGCGGGCTCGTCGCACACGATCACCGTGACCTCGGAGGATGCCTGCGGCAACGTGAGCGCCACGGCCAGCAAGACGGTCACCATCGGCTCCTCCTGTACCGACGTCACGGCGCCCACCGCAGCCATCACAGCACCCACCGCCACGAGCGTCTCGGGCACGGTCGCCATCACGGCCACCGGCACCGACAACATCGCGGTGACCGCGATGACTCTCAAGGTGGACGGAACCACGGTCGCAACCTCCGCGACCGGCTCCGTCAGCAGTTCCTGGAACACCACGGGTCTCGCCGCCGGCTCCTCGCACACCATCACCGCCACCTCGTCGGACGCCTGCGGTAACGTGAGCGCCACCGCGACGAAGACGGTCACCATCGCGACCACCTCGGTCTTCACCGATCCGACGGGCAACCCCGGCTTCGAGGCAGCGACGGTTGCTCCCTGGGTCGAGACGGGCACTTATGAGCAGATCTCGACCGTCGGCGCCGCCATCGACGGCGTCAACGTCACCCCCCGCGGCACGAAGATGGCCTGGATGGCCGGCTACGACAACGCGACCGACACTCTGAAACAGAACCTGACGATCCCGAACGCCACCGGCAGCGTGAACCTCGGCTACTGGCGCCAGGTGCACACGACCGACGGCACGGCGACCGCATACGACAACCTCTTCGTCGAAATCTGGAATTCGGCGGGGACCTCGAAGCTCGCGACCCTGCAGACCCTGACCAACAAGAATGCGGGCAGCACCTGGATCCACAACACGGGCCTGCTCCTCGACACCTGGAAGGGGCAGACGATCCAGGTCCGCTTCACGGCCACGAACGACACGTCGAACCCCACCGACTTCTTCATCGACGACGTGACGATCACGAACCCGTAGTCGACCCAGCTCTCGAATCAAGACGGCGGAAGCGCGAGGCGCTTCCGCCGTTTTTCGTTTACCCCCCCTCGTCATCCCTCTTCCTCCCTCTCCGAACCGGCAAGCGGAAGCCGGAGAAGCGGGAGAAGGGTCTGATAGCAAGGCGGAGGAGGAAGGCAGCGCAGGCGGGGCGGCGCCCCGTCGAGCACGGCCGACCGAACGACAACGCCGCTAGCCTGAAGTTCCCGCTCTCGGCGGCGAGCATCCCTCGTAGATACTGTGAGATAGCTCGGAATCGAGGTGCAGACTTTTGG
>JBDSFL010000422.1:0-14039 GCA_039919545.1 Thermoanaerobaculia bacterium
ACTACCGTGATCACCACCTGAAGCTCGAGCTCGAGGGAATGAAAGTGGTCGACCAGAGTCGGTCGAACCTGCGGGTGGTTTCAGGAGACGACATGGCGCTCGCCACGTTCGAATTCCGGATCAAGGGGACGTACAAGGGCCGTACGTTCGACGCGAACGGGATGGAAACCGTCGTTCTCCGCCGGAGCGGAGGTGTTTGGCGGATCATCCACGTCCATGAGAGCTCGATGCCGAAGAAGTTGCCGAAGAGGGGAGCCAATCCGTGAACTGCTGCCTCATCCGGAGCTTCTTTTCGGCTTCACCTTCGGTTTGTATTGGACAAGTACCACGAGCACTTCACCTGGCACGAAAGCGCGCCTGACGTCCCTGACGTCCTCGCGCGAGGAGCGCTCATCTCGGCAGCGCCGAGCTTGAACGCAGCTCCATGCGCCCATGGGTTCCGGCGGCGCGGGGCCGCCTGCCTTGTCCCTTCGAGGGGATGACCCGTATCACCAATCGTCGGGTCGCCTTGCAAGCGACTCCGCGGCGCCCGGAATGCGATTTCGAGGATTACTCGGTCAGGCTCCTCGCGACGAGGACGAAGGGGCGAGGCCGTTGCCTCGCCCCTTCAGAGTCGTTGGTTTCAGAGCCGACCTACGGCAGCTGAACCTTCAGCTGACCATCCCGCGGACCTTCCCGAGGACCATCCACGGGCACCAGCGGATCCGCCCAGTAAACGTGAGTCATGATCGCGTGCTCGTCGCCATCCTTGTCGATTCCGAGGATTCGCTCGTAGACCACTCCCCGTCCTTCGCTGTCGAACTCGACAGCCTCGCCCCACTGCGACTCGTCATTCAGATCGCCAAGATCCCTGTCGAAATCCGAGGGCGCCCTGGAGACGAGAGGAACGGTCGGCGGTCTTACGGGGGCTCCCGACCAGTGAGATTGCGTCTTGAGCTGGTCGAAGTCGTGCTGGTTGGGTCCGGTGCTGGTCCAGTCACTGGTCCCGGTGTTGCTGTAGTAATCCATGCAAGTGTTCTGAGAGCTACCGTTCTCCGATGTGTGGCCAAGGCCGAAGTCGTGGCCGACTTCCTGACACATGACGTGGCGCTTCTCGGTCGAGGGATAGCCCGAGGCGAAGTATGAATCGTTCATCTTTGCGGTACCCCACGCGATGTGAGACGTGCTTCCGCTGACGGTGTTGATCTGTGCCAGCCCCAGCCAGCCTGTGGAGGTGCCATATGTATAGTTGCAGACTCTGAGGGCTCCCGTCACCGGCGAGCAAGCGCTTCTGGTTGTCGAGCTGTTACCCCCGGCGGTGATCGAGAGCGTGAGGACTCCGGAATCGTTCCAACCGCGCCGATCCGTGGTATTCGGATTAGCGGAGTCGCCGAAGACAGACCGGTTGAGGTGAGTGGGCCAGCCCGTGTTCGTCGTCAAGGTCGAGTCGTACACGGTGATCACCGCGGGGCAGGTCGTACAGGAGCGGGGCCAGTGGTAGCTGCTCCACCCGTGAGTCGCATCCGCAGGAACAGCGGCCGCAAAGAGCACCGCCAAGGTTGTGAGCGAAAGCACGTTCTTGAGACGCATTTGAACCCCTTTCAACAGACTCGTCAGTTTTTGGAAATTCTGGGTTGACTGGAAAACCCGTTTGCAGAAAGCGTGCCGAGGTTCTAAACGGGAACAAACAGCCTGACTCTAATAACTTGGCGATGACTCAGCGATTTCAGTTGGGTCCAGATCTGAACCATTGGTGGGTTCATTGACCCACCTTTTTGCTCCGTTGGATCCGAACCTGACCCGAGTGCAAAAAATTTCTTCGATCCCGGGGTCGTTCGACCAAGTCTGAATGTCGCGTCGAAAGTAGGGGCATGGGTCGTGTTCTCTACGGAGCATGGACAACGGCGCGAACCGATTCATGGTCTTTGCTGTTTACCGGTTGCTACGGCGACGGCCATCGACGCTCACCGCGAACGCGTGCAACACGGCTTGCCAGAAGCTACGGCTCACCCTCACCTCGGGCCGAAAGCGCGTTCGTGCGTCCCTCCTGCGCGTGAGCCCACGCCTTTCTGCCAGGTGAAATGCTCGTACACACCCGTCCAGTACAAGCCAACGCCAAACCCGAGCAGAAGTTCCTCGAGCGGAATTCCGTAGAAAAGCCCCCCGCGCAACGCGGGTAGATTCCACACCTCCTCGATGTAGCCCGGCGCAGACCACTTGAGCCCCAGCATGAACACGGCGTACAGGCCGAAGAAAAAGACACCACCCACGAGAGCCTTGCCTCCGACCTCGGGGCGGCACATGGCCGACGCAATGGCTCCGATCACGAGGCAGACAATGGACGGGTAAATCGGGTTCCAGTGCAGGAAACTGAGAGGCACGAACAGAACGAATGGAACGAACAGGGCCGCCAGATGGAGCCGATGGAGCGGCTGATTCCTTTCTTTGAGATTGACCGGAACGAGATGCTGCCGCCGGACCGCGTTGTAGAGAACCGCTCCGATGCCCCCCACGGCGAACATGAAGATGAGGCTCTCGATGTCGAATCCGGTTCGCCGAGCGAGCTCGAAAAGACTCGGCGGATTCCAGTACGCCGGAACGAACACCGGCTCGGTCAGGCCCAGAAGCGCGGAGACGAGGCTCGTGCGCCACATCGCCTTGCGGTGCCCTGGGTAGGCGAGATAGAGCGCGATCCAGGGCAGGAGAAACGCGCCCGACCAGACCAGCCACACGTAGTGGTGTCTCATGTCACCGGCTTCGCAGTGGCCGGCATCAATGATCCTCCCTGCCTGTCACAACCACCCGTTCAAAAATCCCGCTCGCCGCAATCCTGAGGCGACGTACGAGCAACCACGCATCAGCCGCCAGGGCAAACCCGATCGGTAGTTCTCGCACATCAACACCACCGGGCCGAGGTTGATCCCGAAGTGGGAGGGCGAAATCCAGCCGGCACCGGGCTCTGCCTGGTTTGGAAAGGTGAGATTGAAGCTGCACCGGAGACAGTCCTTGCCGGTAGCTCGGGTATAGACGTCCTGAAAATGCCGGATCGTCGACAGCACGATCTGCGGGGCGAACGGCAGCGACGCTACCACAGCCCAGAGCGCGACCGTCCCGTCGTCGGGGCCGTACGGCGCGCGGCGAGCGCCATAGCCGAAGAACGAGCGCTCGATGCCTTGGATGTTGCGCGTCGTCGAGCCGGGCCCATCGCTCGCCGTCAGCCCCCAGAAGTTCTCGCCGTAGCCCGCAAATTCCTGAGGGTTTCGAATCGCGTACTCCCGCTGGACGTAAGTCGCACGGCGGCTGTTCTCGCAATAGGCGATGCCCCTTTCCCGCGCGAACGCGTCCTGGATCCCGCGGAAGTCCACCCAGACGTGTGAGAACTGGTGGATGAAGAGCGGACCGCCATTCGCGGGGTTGGTCTCGAGCTGGAAATACTCGAAGGCGTGATGCTGGAGCGCGTCCAGCCTCGACGCGCCGAAGTCCGGTGGGTTCGCGTGGGGCTGTCGCTCCTCGGCGTTGAGCGTCAACTCGCCGCCTTCTCATTTGCCCCCGGCGTTGCAGCCGCTACTGGCGCCTCGCTCTTGCCAGCCGGATGGCTGCCGGCGAGCTTGGTTCGCTTTAGCATCAGCGCGTTGATCGCCACGACGGCTGAGCTGCCCGACATCGAAAGCGCTGCAATCTCGGGCGACAGCGTGAAGGGATAGAAGACTCCCGCCGCCAGCGGGAACGCGATCACGTTGTAGCCGACGGCCCACCAGAGGTTCTGGTGCATCTTCCGCAAGGTGGCGTGCGACAGCTCGATCGCGGTGACGATGTCGTAGGGATCGCTCTTCATCAGTACGACGTCGGCACTCTCCATCGCCACGTCGGTGCCGGCGCCGATGGCAAAGCCGACATCGGCCTGAGTGAGGGCCGGCGCGTCGTTGACACCATCGCCGACCATTCCGACCTTCTTCCCCGTCGAACAGCAGCTCTTTCACCTTCGCGGACTTCTGGCCGGGCAGCACGTCGGCCAGCACTGTCTCGATTCCGAGAGCCGCCGCGATTCGTTTGGCCGTGCCTGCGTTGTCGCCGGTCAACATCACGACGTCGATCCCTCGCTCGCGCAGCTTCGCCACCGCCGCCATCGCCGTTGGCCTCACGGCATCGGCGATGGCGATGAGTCCCAGGATGCGGCCGTTCTGGGCCACATGCACCACGGTTCTGCCTTCGCCTTGTAGCCGGCCGGCTTCGGTCTCCAGCGGCCCGAGGGCGATCTTTTGCGTGCCCATGAGCAAACGGTTGCCGAGGAATACCGTACCGCCTGCGGTATCCGCTTGTGCGCCCATGCCGTCGAGAGTCTTGAAGCCCGTCGGCGCGACGACGGCGAGTGTCGAGGTCCGGCGCAGGATCGCCTGCGCGAGCGGGTGGGCAGACCCCTGCTCGACTGCGGCAGCCGCGGCCAGCGTCACTTCTTCGGTGACACCCTCCGCCATCACCATCTCCACCACCTCCGGCTTGCCGATGGTGAGCGTTCCGGTCTTGTCGAAGACGATGACGTTGAGTTTGGTGGCGTCCTCCAGCGCTGAGGCGTTCTTGAACAGGATGCCATGTCCGGCGCCCAGGCCAGTGCCGACCATGATCGCCATCGGCGTGGCGAGCCCCAGCGCGTCCGGGCAGGCGATGACGAAGACGGTGATGGTCAGCGTCAACGCGAAGAGCAGCGGCTGCCCCACCCACCAGAACCAGACGGCGAACGTCGCGAGCCCCACCCCGATCGCGGCGAGGACGAGCCATTGGGCGGCCTTGTCTGCCAGAAGCTGAGCGGGCGCTTTCGAGCTCTGCGCCTCCTGCACGAGCTTCACGATTTGCGCCAAGGCCGTATCAGCGCCGGCCTTCGTGGCCTTGTATCGAAATGTGCCGCTGGTGTTGATCGTCGCGCCGATCACCGTGGCGCCGGGGCTCTTCTGGACCGGCATCGATTCGCCGGTGAGCATCGACTCGTCGACGAACGATTCGCCTGTTTCCACCGTTCCGTCGACCGGGATCTTGTTTCCGGGCCTGATCACGACGACGTCGCCGACGATTACTTCGGCGGTCGACACTTCGACCTCGGCGCCATTGCGGAGAACCGAGGCCTTTGCCGGAGTCAGGTCCATCAAGGCCCGAATGGCCGACGAGGCGCCCGCACGGGCGCGCATCTCGAGCCAGTGACCGAGCAGGATGAAGACGAGCAGCACGGCAGACGCTTCGAAAAATTGTTCGCTCTTGAACAGAAACGTGGCACCCACGCTGAACAGATAGCCCGTGCCGACGCTCAGGACGATGAGCACCGCCATGCTCAGGGTGCGGGTCTTCAGTGCACGCCAGGCCGCGACGAAGAAGGGAAGAAGCGGATAGAGGATGGCGGCACTGGCAAGGAAGAACAGCCACAGATTGAGCGAAAGGCCGAATGGCGGGGCGGGCGGCGCGAAGAGCCGTCCCATCGGCGAATAGATGAAGATGGGGATGCTGAAGAGGAGGCAGATCCAGAATCGGTTGCGCATGTCGCGGACCATGGACGGCAGATCCTTGCCTCCGCCGTGGCCCATCTCGTGCGCCATATCTGCCGACATGATCGGCTGCCCGGCGGGCGCAACATACCTGCTGCGGTCGGCTGCGGGATCCGCTGGCGCGGCGACTTGAGTGGCAGGAGGAACGGCCGGCGTAGGCGCAGGGGCCGGTTTGGAAGCGGCTGCGACCGCAGCGCCCGCTACAGGCGACGCGTCAGGCACAGACGGTGCGGCGGTAGGTTCGGGCGCAGACACAGGGACAGCGGCTGGCGTGGGTGCAGCGGTCGCCTCCGGTGCGGCGACAAGGGAAGTCCCCGGCACGGAAGCAGGGGAAGGCGTGGAAGTGGCGGCCGCCGGTGTGCCCGCGACAGCGATATGAGCGGCATGACCGTCATGGATATCACCCGCCTCGCGACAGGCGATCGCTTTCTTTTTTCGCGCGGGCTTATGTCGGCCGACATGCGCGGAATGCAGTTGACCGCTGCAGCGATAGCCGCATTGGTGAACGATGGCCTGGAGATCAGTGATCTCGACTTGCGCTTCGTCGTACCGCACCGTAGCGCTTCCGGCAGCGAAATTCACTGTCGCGCTGTGCGCCCCGCGGAGCTTGCTCAGCCTCTTTTCTACTCCGTGCGAACTCAATGCCGACACCATGCCGCCGACTTCGATCACGCTCGTTTTCATCGCGCCTCCCTGCTGGACTCGTCCTCGAAGCGTCCGACCTCGCAGGACGCCTCGGAGATGCCGCCCCCGACCAGATACGCTTTCGTGTCGAGTGTCATCGCGGGTGCTGTGTGGCAGGAACACCCCAGCGACGCGCGAGGAAGTTATAGATAGGGACGAACACGAGGCCGGCATAGACGCCGTAGAGAAAGCTCTCGATCAGCCCCAGGAAGAAACCGACGAGCGTCAGCCACTTGAAGGCGGGCAGGGCCGCCTCCAGCACTTGGGCGTTGTGCAAACTGGATGGCACGAGCAAGCCATAGATGACGCACAGGACGAAGCTCGTGGATGTGAAGATTCCAAGTGACCACGTGACAACTTTGATATTCAGCACTTCTCTTGCTCCCTATTTCTGGTGTTTCAGACAAATGACGAGAACATCGCTCGACCAGAGACGCCCGCGCTAGCGTCCCCCATTCGAAATGCGGGCCCGCCGGGCAAACTACATGCTTATCGCAGGTCCACTCCGGGCGTCTCCTTTTCCGTGGGGGTCTTTTGACTCGATACCCCCATGACCAGCGTGCCTGCCGTGACCGAGAAAGTGCATGGCGATGAAGGCGAGGAAGATCAGCACGAAGAACCAATCTGCAGGTTGCCATTCCATGTTCGTTCACCCTTTCAGCCTCGACGACCGATTCCGTGTCGATGCCAGTACGTATTCAATGTGATGAACTGCGCGAACACTCGCTCTCCTGCGGCGCACCCTCGAAGCGCTCAAGCAATGTAGCGGTTCCATGATCCGTAGCGTTCGCGGATGGGACCCCGTCGCAGGCTGAGTCCGATCACAATGAGCCCCGCGACCAGATCGTTCCAGCGTGCGAGAGTGGAAGCGCCCGTCAAGACCCATGGGGCCGCGATGATCCCGAGCGCAAGAATGATGTTCAGGAAGCGGGCTGCGCGGCCGACCTCCGCCATCGCGATAGCGGCAACGACGACGACGAGGGCTCCCAAGAGATGGTCGGCGTGCGCTGCTGGTGATGCGCTAAGGAATGCGGCAGGTGCCATCATCAGCCAGATTCCGGCGAGAGAGACGCACAGGAGGTTCCAGGGAACATTCGTGCCCCACACCATCTGCCTCCAGCCTCCTCCTTCCGGGCGCGCCAGCAGAATGTCGTCTTTCAGCCTGACTGGAGCATTCCCTCCCACCCAGAAGGTGCGCCAGACGGAATGGCCTTCCCTCTTCGACTGAACGAGGAACTGAATCATGGCGACGATCTCGTCGAGAGAGAGCGCGACCATGACCAGCATCAGCGCGCCGGAGATCAGACAGAACGAGCACCAGGCGCCCACGGCCAGGGGCTGCAGGATGATGAGCACGGTGCTGATGATTCCCAGCGGCACGACTGCGATGCCGAACAGGGCCACCATCCAGGGCATCGTCCGCCAGCGACGCGCGTCTCCCATGAAGCCTGAGAGGATCTCGATCATGTACGCATAGGCGCCTAGCCCCGCGTCGGAGATGGGAAAGGCGCGCGACACTTCCGACGTGAGCACGCGCCGGGTGCCGTCGCCAAAAAAGGGATCCCAGACCGATTGAATGTGGCCGAGCTGGAAGGCGGCCAAGTATCGCGACAAATAGAAAGCCAGGAAGGCGAGCGCAATGGTCGGAGCCCGCTGGAGCCAGCTCGACGGGCTGTACGTCCAACCGACCGGTATGTCGGATCCGTCCATCTTCATTCTCATTGGAACGAGAATCGAAAAAGTGACGATGAGCGCCCCGACGAGGGTCTCGTTGGCATAGGCCGCGGCGTCCGGAGCCCAAAATGCCAACGGTGCAAACATCACCCATAGGCCGACCAGGCAGTTCGCCCATGGCGCCCAGCGGCGCCCGGAAAGGGCGAAAGTGGCGAGGGCGATGACGAGAAGGCCTGCGGCCACGTCGTTCCACAGCAGCGTCACGCTTCGATAGCCGAGGGCGAACGGACTCGCGGCCAGCCAGAGCCCCAGAGACAGAAGCGCCGCCTGGGTCCAACGCTCCGTCCCGATGTGACCCGCCATCACGACCCCGGGCTCCTGCAGGATCTTCGCCCGGTCCGCCTCCAAGCCTGGGGCAAGCAGCGTGTAGAGCTTGGCCTCCTCCCGAAGAATCTGCGCAGGCAGCTCGCGGGCGAGCGCAGCGTGCTCCTGAGGCATGCGCATCATCTCGATGTGACCCTCGGGGTCTCTCTCCATGAGTTTCTGTGCGCTCGCGTCATGCTGTCGCTGAGCCGCCAGCTCCATTTCGAAAACAGGCTTCAGCGTCGCTTGCAAGAGCCGCAGCCGCTGCAGCTTCGTCACCTCCGGACGCGGTTCGTCGAGATCCGCCATCGACATGTCGCCGTGTGTCGGAGTCTTGATGTCTTCCTTTCGCGGAGGCGGTGAGGCGGCCTTCGGAGCCGAGTGCCCTTCGTGGTCCGAGTTCATGACTGGGCCCCGAGAACCGTCTCCTGAATCCGTCCGATGTCCAGGGCCTGGGAACCGCTTGGCAGGATGTCGTGCAGGCCGAGCGGGAGCATTCCGGCCGTCGTGGGCCTTGGAGCGACTTCCCGCAACCATCGCGGCATCTCCAGATCGTTTTCCCGATACCAGGCCCAAGGGTCCGCTTTCAGCGCGGCGACGATGTCAGGCAGAGACTCGCGAAGCGAGCGCTTCGGCTCCCAGTCGACGGACTTGCGGGCCCGCGAGATATCGACCTCGAAGTGGTCGTCGGCCCGATCGATCATCCACGGCTTGAAAAACGGAGTCACTCCGAGCGGGAGAGTCTGCTGTGCCCACGCTCCGAGCTTCGCGAGAGGCTTGGGGATCTTGCGGGTCTTCCACGTCTCGCCGTGGATCAGATCGCCTAGTGTCCGCTGCATCTCACCGTAGCTCAACGTCTCGGGCTCGGCCACGAGGAGTGTCAGCTCGGCGGGAAGCGCGTCACGCGCCGCGACGAGAAGCTCGTACAGATCGACGACGTCGTCCCGATGGACCATCGCCTGGCCATGATCGAGGTTCCCGGGAAAGACGTGTCCAGTCAGATCGTGCTCGAAGATGCGTTGCATCTGACGAGGAAGCGGCATGGAATGGCCGAGGTCGTCGAAGACACCCGCGATCCTCAGGATGACCGACGGAATATCGCCCCGTTCGGAATGGATGATCTTTTCAGTCTCGACCTTCGACAGGGGATAGGCCCAAGTCGGGTCGAGAGGAGAATCCTCGGAAATCGGGTGCCCGGGCGTTGTCGGAGCGTGAACCAGCATGGTGCTCGAGAAGATGAACTGCTCGACGGTGAACATCTCGCGGAGAAGCCGCAGGAGCCGCGCGGTTCCGCGCACTGTCACTCTCTCGTACAGAGGGCTGGCCAACCCGGAGAAATCGTAGTACGCCGCCAGATGAATCACGCACGCAAGGCGTTCGCCATGCAGCTCACGTACTGTCTGAAGACCCCGCCGCAGACTCGACTCGGACGTGAGGTCGACATAGAGGCACTCGGTGCCCGGCCCCGGATGGGACGGCTGCCTACGGTCGAAGCCGACGACGGCATACGATTCGGAGAGCCTCTCTGCAATCGGATAGCCGAGGTATCCGCTGCTACCCGTCACGAGAATGATCTCTCTTCGGACGTTCATGTTCCCTGCTCCTTGAAGCTTCGCTGCTCCGGAGACTCGTCCGTTCGCTAGGAGTCGTCCTGCGGACGCCGCCGGGCGACACCCCAAGCGAGAATCAAGACGACGGCAACGAGTACGGGAATCCACCAAGAAAACCCCATGGCACCCATCCCGAACCATCCTCCGCTGTGCATCGTGGCCCTCTTAGCCGGCGACGTCCGTCGCCCTTTTTATTGAAACAGGAACTGAACCCGGTAACGGGTAAGAGCGGCGGGGCGCCGATCGGGTGGCCCCGCCGCAAGAGGAGCAGTGTTCCTAGTGCTTCATCCCGTTCTCGCCCATCTTCATCATCGGGCAGTCAGTCATGGGCTGCATCGCGCCCTTTTTGCTACACATCTTCATGTGATCCATCATGTGGCCCATCCCTGACCCGTGCATCTCTTCCATCATGGAATGCATTGCCTTGCGCTGAGAGACCAGCTCGGTCAGAACAGCTGCCATAGGCTTCTCCAGGGCGTCGGTCGCCTTGGAGTCCTTGGCTGCGTTCATCTCTGCGACGAGCTTGTCCAAGGTCGCATCCATGGCTTGCATCTTGTCTTGCATGCCATGCTTCTTGGCCATCATCGCTTCACACTCGGCCTTCATGCCGCTGGCCTCGTGGG
The DNA here is from genome assembly GCA_039919545.1 of Thermoanaerobaculia bacterium. Lineage (GTDB taxonomy): Bacteria > Acidobacteriota > Thermoanaerobaculia > UBA5066 > UBA5066 > JBDSFL01. The sequence goes on from JBDSFL010000422.1 coordinate 10,465, forward strand.
CTCCCGAAGCGGCAGCGTGGTGCTTGCTCTTGCCGCTCGTCGTGCTTTCCTGATGACTCCCGGATGCCGGTGTCGGCGTCTGCGCGAGCGCGCCTCCGGCCAGAACGATCGAGCCCGCCGTCACGAGGGCAGGAATGAGTGCCTTGATGGTGTATGTGTTCATTGAGTATGTTCCTTTTTTGCGGCCAGACGGCCGCAGGTGCAAGCACCCTGAGCCTGAGTCCATTCGGTGCCATCAGGATGCGATGGGATCGATAGGCCGGTGGGATCCCTTCCTCCGATCAGGCACGAAGTGCCCGGCCGGAGGAAAGAATTGCCTCAGGAGAGGTCGATGGACGTCACTTCATCGAGCAATCAGCATGGCCACAGGAGCACTTTGCGCCGGACTTGGCGTCATCGGCACAATCCTCGCTGCAGAACGTCTTGCCATCCCGCTTGACATGGGCTTCGTTGCAGGAGCAAGGGCTGCTTTTTCTGCAACAGCTATGCTGGGATTCCGGCTTCTTTTCGACTTCGGACATGGGAGCCTCCTTCGTTCGAGAGAGTTGATCTCGCTCGCGCGTGTTCCGTTTGCGTTATTCTCTGTGTGCAAGAAATGTGCCCTACAAACAACCGCTTCGTCCCTAGTAATTGATTTGAACCACCTTCGACGCGCGCTCTTTCGCTGCGTTCTCCCGGGCTTTCTCGCCGGCGCCGTGGGTGACGAGCGCCTTCATCGTCGTCGTCTCCGTGGCTTGGGCGGCTTCTTCCAGAGTTTGAGGAATCGTCATGGGACCAGCTCCTTTTCAGTCGCTTATTTCTGAGCGGTTCCGGCCGGCGCTCCTGACCGACTCGTCGCCAGGGGCCGCACGAACAAGATGGGCGTCTGAGGTTAGAGGGACCTTAATTCGGGAGTGATGCAGATGAACCAGTGCGCGCCCCGGATTCACCACAGGCTGCTGAGCGCGCGCCGTGTCCGAGAATCACGGCTTGGGAAACCGGACGAGCATTCCGGTGCCGCCCTTTGCACGTCTGATCGCCCTGATGCTGCCCCCGTGCGCCTTCACGATCCAGGCGGCAATCGAGAGGCCGAGGCCGAAGCCTCCTGCCGGGCCTTGCGTGCGAGAGCTATCGACGCGATAGAAGCGCTCGAAGACGCGGTCCAGATCATCCTCAGGAATTCCAGGTCCAGAGTCGAGGACTTCAAGCAGCGCGCTCTCACCATCGGCGGTCACGACGACGCGAACGTCAGATTCTTGCCCGACTGGCCGAGCAGCCGCGGTGAATTTGACGGCGTTTTCCGCCAGGTTGAAGACGAGCTGCCGAAGCCAGCGCTCGTCTCCGAGAATCGTGACCGGCCTACTCACGGAAGCCGCGATGCGGATGCCTGCGGCGGATGCCCTATCTGCGAGCGATTCCACGACCTCGCCGGCAATGACGTCGAGGCGAACCGGCTCCCGTTCGAAGGGGAGGCGGCGCGCATCCGCACGAGCGAGGACGAGCAGGTCTTCCACGATGCGCCTGAGTCGTTCGACCTCTTCTCCCATGCTCTGGATCGCCGTGCGATACCCCTCGGCGTCGCGCGGCAGGCTGAGCGCCACTTCGACGGTCCCTTGCAGGTTTGCCAGCGGGCTGCGCAGCTCGTGGGAAGCATCGGCGGTGAATCGGGTCATTCCCTCGAACGAAGCCTCGAGACGTCCGATCATCTGGTTGAAGGTCTCGACGAGCCGTCCGATCTCGTCATTCACGAGCGGCTCCGGTAAACGCCTGCTGAGCTCGCTGGCCTCGATCTCACGCGCGAGCCGTGTGATCGCATCGACTGGTGCGAGCGCCCGGCCGGCGAGCCAGTACCCGCCGAGCGACGACGCGGCGACGGCGAGCGGCGCGAGGACCAGGAGCGCGATTCCCAGGTTCTTGAGCGGCAGCCTCACGTCCCCGAGGCCCTCCATGACCCGGATGAGTCCCTGACGACCCGCGTGTGAGCGGTACGGCTTGGTGAAGACCCGGATGAAGCCCTTCGTGCTCTCGTACGTCTTGAATCCGATCCGCTCGTTGAGGAAGGCCGGCGTCGTCGTGAGCTCGCGGAGAAAGGGCTTGGCCTCGAGGTCGGGAGAACGATAGAAGCTGCGCGTGTCCCCGTCGACCGCATGGAAGAGAACGAGCTTCGCGTAGTGGTTCAGCTCATCCACCTGCGTTGGCGCCAGGTGCTCACAGTCGGCCTGCTCGGAGAGGATGGCCTCGACCCCTTCCGCCGCGTCGACGAGCTCGGCATCATGGTGACGGAGGAGCTGCACGCGGACGATGAGGTAGAGGGTGAACCCAAGGCAGACAAGGACGAGGCTCAGGACGCCGCAGTACCAGAGCGCGAGGCGGGTTCGAAGCGATTCGGGGCGGAGCCTCAAGAAGGTTCCTTGAGCACATACCCGCTTCCGCGAACGGTCTGGATGAGCTTCGGTTCGAAATCCTGGTCGATCTTCCGCCTCAGGTAGCTGATGTACACCTCGACGAGATTGGATCCGCCGTCGTACTCGAGGTCCCAGACGCGATCGAGGATCATGCTTCGCGTGACGACGGCGCCCTTCTTCTTGATCAAGAGCTCGAGAAGCGAAAACTCCTTGGCGGAGAGGTCAATGGGGCGGCCCCCGCGCCGGACCTCGTGACGCACGGTGTCGAGCTCGAGGTTCGCCACGGAAAGCACGGTCTTGGGCTCGACCGCCGGCCGCCGGGTGATCGCGCGCAACCTGGCGAGAAGCTCCTGGAAGCTGAAGGGCTTTGCGAGGTAGTCGTCGGCCCCCAGATCGAGCCCCCGGACCCGATCTTGCACCGCCGACCGAGCGCTCAGGACGAGAACCGGGGTCGCCCGATGACGGGCGCGAAGGTCTTTGAGGATGTCGAGGCCGTTCCGGCCGGGCAGCATCACGTCGAGGACGATCGCGTCGTATTCGGTGTCGAGCGCGAGCGAGAGTCCCTTGATGCCGTCTTCGGCGGTGTCCACGGCGAAGCCGGCCTCCTTCAGACCTTGGCGGAGGAGGTCCGCGAATTTCCGATCGTCCTCGACGATGAGGAGCCTCAGTGTCGAGCCCTTCCGCAGTTCATCAAAGGCATTCTCGCTCCCTTTCCAGCACTTCGAGCAGCCGCGCCTCGAGGTCCGGTGGACGCCACAGCCAGACCTCGAGGGCGGCGGCGGACGGTCGCTCACGCTTCCGCCCTTGCGCTTCGCTCAGGTCGGCGTGACCTCCTCCCTGCGGGACTTACACCCGCTGGCCGAAGCCCATGCTGGGCGTACCAATAAAAAGAGGGTCCGGAAACCGGACCCTCTTTCCAGGAACGATTAGAAGCGAGTTACTTCTGGACGCCGTCCGGGTAGCGGGTGAACTGACCGTTGGCGAAGATGATGTCCGAGTTGAAGCTCGTGGTGCCGTTCGCTGTCGGCGTGCCCTCGTTGATGCCGTCCTTGCCGCCGGAACGCACCGCATAGGTCGATCCATCCGTGTGCGCGGCGTACTGGTAGCCGTTGACCCATCCGTCCTTCAGGGGCATGTGGGCGATGTAGATGGGCTCGAGATACACCGGGGTGACAACCGTGACCGGCGTCA
>JBDSFL010000345.1:0-3572 GCA_039919545.1 Thermoanaerobaculia bacterium
ATCTCGATGCCGATCGGCGTCGCCGCCAAGAGCCTCGTGCCGCTGCCCGAAGGGCACTTCCTGCGCGAGAAGCTGCTCGATCGCGCGGTGCTCGCCGCCAAGACCCAGGCCGAGCCCGCGGCCGCGCTGCAGCGGATCCTCTCGTCGTTCGGGCGCCCGCTCACGATGAGCGAGGTGAAGGAATCCGCGATGGGCCTCGTGCCCGAGGAATCCTGGTCCTCGTGGTGGACCGCGGCCAAGAAGCACCCGCAGGTGGTGGTGCACGGCAGCGGCAAGACGGCAGTAGTCGAGTGGTCGGAATCGGCCGGCGCCGCCGACGATGCGCTGTTCGAGAAATTCGAGCGCTCGTCCCTGAAGGACCGCATCGACCTCTTCAAGAAGAACGCGCGCCGTTCGTCCGAGGTCGCCTCACGGCTGGCCGAGCGCCTCGCGGGCGACCTGCCCAAGCTGCGCCAGACCGATCCCGGCCGCGCGTTCGAGCTTGCGGTCCTCATCGAGCGAACTCCCGGCGCCACGCTGAACTTCGCGCTCGAGGAGCTGCTTCCTCCCGATCCCCTCCCGATGCTCGGTCAGCTCACCGATCGCACCAGCCGCGAGCGGCTGCTCGACCTGGCCTGCAAGGAGCGCCCCTCGGACGCGCCGCGTCTCCTCACCGAGTGGTTCTTCAAGGAAGAGGACGTGAGGACGCTCGAGTGGGTCGACCGGCGCCATATCGAGATGGAACCCGACTCGCGCGAGCGTGCGCTCGATCGCCTCTTCAAGTCCCCGCGCTCCGGCGCGCGAGCCTTCCTGTGGGCCATGCAGAAGGCCACCGGCGAAGAGGGATTCCGCAGCCGCCTGAACGCGAACGTGCTGGCCCGCCTCGTGGACGCCGTGTCGTGGGACGAGCTGGGTGCAGGGCGTACGAAGGTGCGCGAGATGTTCGACCGAACCGGCATCGCGGCCATGTGGCTGATGAAGCAGGCCACCGTGTCGGACGCGCGGATCTTCCTCGAGGCCCTGACGAGGCACCACGAGCTCGAGCCCATCCGCCGCGACGGCCTGCTGGCCGCCGCCGAGATGCGCTTCCCCGAGCTCCGCAAGACCACCGACGACACGTTCTTCGTGACGCCGGAATCGCTCGAGACCAAGCGGGCCGAGCTGGAGCAGATCCTCAAGATCGACATTCCCGAGAACACCAAGGGCATCGCGCTCGCGGCCGCCGAAGGCGATCTCTCGGAGAACTTCGAGTACAAGGCGCGCCGCGAAAAGCAGCAGCTTCTTTCGGCGCGTGCGGGGAAGCTCCAGGAAGACCTGGTCCACGCCCGCGCGCTGGATCCCCTCACCGTCGACACCTCCGAGGTGCGTCCCGGCTCCCGAGTCACCGTGCGCGGATCCGCCGGTGAGCGCGTGCTGACGCTCCTCGGTCCGTGGGATTCGAAACCCGAAGAGGGGGTTTACTCGTATCTCTCGGATCTGGGCAAGGCTCTGCTCGGAAAGGTGCTCGGCGAGGAGGCCGTGGTCTTCGGCGAGCCCTCGGTGGTCGAGAAGATCGAGCCCTGGAGGTAGAAAGCTTGATCAAGCAATCGAGGATCGTTCTCGGTGGAGCTCTGTTCGCCACGTTCCTGACGGCGCCCACGCTCATCGTGCGGGCAGCGGACGACGTGGTGGTGCCGAACGAGCAGCTCGTGGTCGATGGCATCCCGAAGATTCCGAAGTCCCTCGTCGAGCGGGTGGCCGCGTACAGCGAGCAGCGCTCGGCGTCCATGCTCGACTGGCACCCGGTGCGCCGCGAGATTCTCATCGCGACCCGTTTCGGCGACGTGCCCCAGATCCATCGCGTGGTGATGCCGGGGGGTGCGCGCACCCAGCTCACGTTCTACCCCGAGCGCGTCACGAGCGCGCGCTGGCGCCCGAAGACGGCCGACGGATTCGTGTTTTCGAAGGACCTCGGCGGGGGAGAGTTCTTCCAGCTCTACTGGCGCGAGGCCGCGAGCGGAAAGACCACGCTCTTGACCGACGGCAAGTCCCGCAACACGGGCGGGGCGTTCTCTCTCGACGGCTCGCTCATGGCTTACATGTCGACGCGGCGCAACAAGAAGGACAACGACATCTACGTGATGTCGCCCACCGATCCGAAGTCCGACCGCCGCGTGCTCGAGGTGGAGGGCGGCGGCTGGGGAGCCTCCGACTTCTCGCCGGACAAGAAGCGGCTTCTCGTCGAGGAATACATCTCCGCAACCGAGAGCCGCGTTCATCTGCTCGATGTCGCGGCCGGCACGAAGGCGCTGCTCACGCCCGCCGGAGAGAAGGCTTTCTACGGCTCGGCCAGCTTCTCGCGCGACGGAAAAGGCGTCTACCTCGTCACCGATCACGGCTCGGAGTTCCAGAAGCTCGCCTACATGGACGTGGCCAGCAAGAAGCTCGAGATTCTCACCGCCTCGATCCCCTGGGATGTCAGCACGTACGAGCTCTCCGAGGACGGGAAGAAGCTGGCGTTCGTCGCGAACGAGGGGGGCGCCGAGACTCTGCACCTCATGGAGCTGCCGAGCCGCAAGGCGCTGCCGCTGCCGAAGCTTCCCCTCGGAACCATCGCGGGCGTGCGATTCCATTCGAATTCCAGGGACCTGGCCTTCTCGCTCAGCTCCGCGCGCTCGCCGTCTGACGTGTACTCGATCGACACCGCGACCGGCAAGCTCGAGCGCTGGACCGAGAGCGAGACCGGCGGCCTGGATGCTTCGAAATTCTCCGAGGCCGAGTCGATCTCCTGGAAGAGCTTCGACGGAAAGATGATCAGCGGCTTTCTCTACGAGCCCGCGGCGTCGTTTGCCGGGCCGCGCCCCGTCGTCATCAACATCCATGGCGGGCCGGAAGGGCAATACCAGCCCGGGTTCCTCGGCCGCAACAACTTCTACCTGAACGAGCTCGGCGTGGCTCTGCTGTTTCCGAACGTGCGCGGCTCCTCGGGATTCGGCAAGTCGTACCTGTCTCTGGACGACGCCGCCAAGCGTGAAGACTCGGTGAGCGACATCGGCGCCCTGCTCGACTGGATCAAGGCGCAGCCCGGCCTCGATGCCTCGCGCGTGATGGTGACCGGGGGCTCTTACGGCGGCTACATGACGCTCGCCTCCATGACGCACTACAACGACCGATTTCGCTGTGCGCTCGACGTCGTGGGCATCTCGAACTTCGTCACGTTCCTCGAGCACACCGAGTCCTATCGTCAGGACCTGCGCCGCGCCGAGTACGGCGACGAGCGCGATCCGAAGATGCGCGAGCTGCTGATGAAGATCTCGCCCTTGACGAGCGTCGGCAAGATCAGCAAGCCGATGTTCATCGTGCAGGGAAAGAACGACCCGCGCGTGCCATTCACGGAGGCCGAGCAGATGGTGGCCGCCATCAAGAAGAACGGCGGGCCCGTGTGGTACCTCCTGGCCAACGACGAAGGGCACGGCTTCGGCAAGAAGAAGAACGCCGACTTCCAGTTCCTCGCGACGATCCGCTTCATGGAAGAGCACCTCCTCAATTGAAGCGGCGGAAAATTCAGTTCGCGCCGGGCCCGCGGGCGCGGCGCGATAGAATTTTCCTTTCAT
>JBDSFL010000457.1:0-5628 GCA_039919545.1 Thermoanaerobaculia bacterium
GACGACCAACACCGATGTTCCTGTGGCCGGGGCTCCGGCGTACATCCGCGGACCCGGCACTTTCGCCTACACCGATTCGAACGGCGTCTATCGCATCGAAGGCGTTCCGGTTCAGGGAGATCGTGAACCGGCGTACGCCGTGGTCGCCATCGACATGGCGAGAAAACTCCAGGGATCCGTGGATCTCGCGCCTCTCCTCGATGTCAGCGATGCGGCCCCGGTCGCGGCCCCCGACATCCTCCTCGCGGCCATGACCGGCGGCATCGATGGCATCGTGCTCGACCCGCTCGGCCGGCCTCTCGGTAACGTGGACCTCTCCCTCGGATACGTCGCCAACGGCATCAGCCGCGGGGACGGGCGCTTCAGCTTCGAGAACGTGGCAATCGGCAGCTCGACGGTGACGGCCCATGTCGGCGATGGTCTTACGTCAGGAAAGATCGGGTATTTCGGTACCGCGACCACGAACATCATCTTCGGCGGACACCGTCCCTTCATCACGATCCGCCTCGTCGGTGCCGGTGTCGTGAAGATCTGGACGAAGTCGAACTCCGCGACCGGAATTCTCACGCCCATCCAGTACAGGCCAACGATCTACAGCGAGGCCGTTCGCGGGATCGGCATCAAGCTCAATGCGATCCAGAGCACGACCGACACCGACGGGCGGCTCGAGCTGATCCTGCCGGTAGGCGGCTTCACCTTCACGGCCTCGAATCCGTTTCACGGCTCGAAGGTGTTCGAGGGGACGCTCGACTATCCGGGACAGATCCGCAATTACGAGATCACGTTCGACGACGCCTCGACCGTGACGGGGCAGGTTGTCGACGTGGATGGAATCACGCCCGTGCCCAACGGCAGCGTCGTTCTCTCCGCGAATGGCTTCCTCCCGCAGAGCCTGCAGACCGACGCGCAGGGAAACTTCACGTTCGAGCTGGTCCCGCAGGGGAATGTCACCGTCACCACTTCGGGCTCGCTCGGTTCGGTCGATCGTGTGGGCATCGCCTCCGGCTCGATCACGGGTCCGGGCCAGACGCTCGATCTCGTGGTGCGAATGAGGGCGCAAGGAACCGTTCGAGGGGTCGTTCACGAGCAGACCCAGAGCGGGCTGACGCCGATGGCAAACGCCGAGTTCTACGTGCAGGAGAGCGGCTATCCCACGCGGAGGCTCCCGGCCGGGAACGGGTTCTACAGGACGAGTGCCGCGGGCGCCTACGAGGTGTCGCACCTCTTCGCGGGTCCGATCACGGTGATCGCGCGGGATCCGCTGCAGGTGAGCAGGCAAGGGCGCGCCGTGGCCGAGATCGCCTCCGATTGGCAGGTCGTGTCGATGCCGAACATCGTCATGTCCACTTCGGTCGGATCGCTCTCGGTCGTCGTTCGTGATTCCGGCACCGGAGCCCCGGTTTCCGATTGTCAGATCACCCTGAGCATCGGCGAGATGAGCGTGGCCGACGGTGACGGAAGGGCAACGTTCGACGCCTTGGCGCTCGGCGCATATACGGTCTATGCGTTCCATGCCCCGACGGGCCGCGGAGGCCAGATCGGCGGAACTCTGCAATCGGCGGGGCAGCGACTGGAGCTGGCGATCACGCTCGATCAGCGTGGGCGGATCGGCGGAACTCTCTGGGACGACGCAGGCAAGACCTCGCCGGTCGGAGGCGGGACCATCCGGCTCGACGGCACCGTCAATGGACGCCAGTGGGGTACTTCGTTTTCGGCGCTTGCCACCACCAGCACTTCGCTGGCGTCGGTGGGAACGTTCCAGTTCGACGGCATGCCGGTCGGCCATTACTCGTTGCGGGCTGGAGTCGGGACGTCTCCGCGACAGGCTGCCGCGAGCACCGACATCACGCCCACGTCGCCAATCTCGCTGCTGGATCTCGTGCTGGAGTCTGTCGGAAGCCGGTACGCACGAATTTTTGAAAATTTCCGCGCCTTGCCACATCTCCGTGAGGTGAATCCGGCTGGCGGCGTCTTCAGCGTTCAGCTGATCTCTGGCGGCTCCTACGATTTCACGCTCCTCCAGCCCACGGCCCCGTATCCCGGACACCTCTATGACTTTTCCAGTGTGCTGACCAACCGGGCGTTCTCGGTCATCGCGCGCGAAAGCTCGGGAGAGCAGCGCTCTGTTGGAATCTCGTCGACCACAGCGCCGAACGCGGGAACTCAGTCCGACCCGTATCAGCTCGTCCTCACGCCGAAGGGTGTGGTCCGCATCTTCGTCAAGGACGCGATCGGAACCCCTGTGGCCAATGCTGCTGTGTCGTTGACATCCTCCGGCGGGGGAGCATTCCCCTCCTCCACGGATGCCGCCGGGAGCGTCGTGCTCTACGCGGTTCCGGCCGGGACCCTCAGCGCGACCGCGAAATCAGGAACGCGCGGCGGACGCGCCACGGGCACGCTCACCTATGACGACGACGTCATCGACCTGAACGTCGTGCTCGAGCCCGCCGTATCGGCACATGGAACGATCTATCTGCCCGTGGCCAATGATGCCTACAACGGCCAAGTCTCCACGTTGGTGCCGGCGCCCGGCGCCATCGCAGAGATCATCGACTCGAAGGGCGCGCATCAGGTGATCCTGACTGACGCGGACGGGAAGTACTCGTTTCTCGTCCTGCCGGTCGGCTCGTACACCCTCATGGCAAGCAGCGTGGACGGCCAGTCGGTCGCGCAGGTCTCGGGCTCGCTCGTCGGCCCCGACGGACACGACAACCTGATCCCCCTGTTGATCCTCGATGGCAGCACGCCAAGACTCCTCTCCATCACGCCGCCTCCCGGACAGGAAGGCGTGTCTCGCGGCGCCGCGGTGGAGATCACGTTGTCCGAGCCGCTCATGGTCGATGTCCTCCCTTCAGGAGCATCAGCCGCGTACTTCAAGGTGCTCTCGGCCACGGGAAGCGTGCCGGCCGGAGTGTGGTCTTCGTCTGTCGATCCGGATCGGAAGCAGATCGTTCGCTTCGTCCCTTCCGTACCGTACGAGAACCAGACGATCCACAGCATCACGATCATCGGCGGGCCGGGCGGGGTCCGCGATCTCGCGGGTCGTGCTTTGACGGCCTCCGGGAACATCGGTTCGAACTTCACCACCTCCGACACGGTCGGGCCGAAGGTAGTCGCGACAGTTCCGAGTCTCGATCGACCAGTCGATCCGCGGGCCGACATTCGATTCGACTTCAGCGAAAAGCTGACCGGGACCGATGCGGAACTCGACGGTGATGGCGTGAACGACGCAGCCGAGCTGTTCTGGGGACAGAATGCGGGCGGCGGCGTGACCTGGCGACCCTTGCTGATCACGATGTTCCTGACCCGAGGCAACTACTCACTCGTGGTGCAGCAGCCGCAAGGTCTCACCCTTGCCGACGACAGCGGCCAGAGACGCATCCAGATCTCACGTCTGCGCGACGCATCGGGGAATCCGATGCCGCTGTACAGCAAGGACTATGCGATCTACGACGCCAATGCGCCGCACATCGAGGTCAGCTTCCCGGCTGGCGCTTCCGACGGAGTTCTCTCCGGCGGCGTCGCGTACACGCTGACTCCCGTGCTTTCAAGTCTCGACGGCTCTTCGGTCGCGAACCCGGGGGGCGATATCGATCACATCGACTACTTTCTCGCGTCGTCCTCGGATCCTTCCGTGCCGAACACGCTCCCGGCCTTCACGGCGCGGACCTATCCTTACTCGTTCGGTTTCGCCGCGGCTTACACCGGCAACGGTGTCGACGCGCGGCTGTTCCCGGTCTGGGTGGAAGCGACCGATACCAGCACCAACAAGAGCAACCGGGTTCCTCTCCCCATGCGCGTCCTTCCGAACGTCGCACCCGCGATCGCCTCGGTCGATCTTGTCGCGCTTGCGCCCGTGGCAGGCACGTTCTACGCCGGATCGAACCTGCGCGGCACGGTTCAGGGCCTGGGCGATATCGACAGCATTCAGCTGACCGTCAATTCCGAGCTTCGAAGAGAAAACACATCCAACCCGAGCGACCCGGCCGATCTGATGAGCGGAGTTCCAGGCGTCCTGTATTCCAGGCCGGCAGGGGGCTGGCCTTCTCTGGTCGCTCCTTCCTTCACGTACACGCTGCCCATCAGCCGTCCCGAAGGAAGCCGCTTCTTCCTGCGCGTGAAGGCCACTGATCCGCAAGGGGCGAGCGTGACCAAGGAAAGCGCGGTCTTTGCGGTCGCCGATGACGCGGCGAATGCCGTCATCGATCGTGTCGTTGCGCACCTGAGCAGTAGCTCGACGCCAGCGACCGTCTTCAACATCGGACAGAGATTTGTGATCGACGTCCAGGCTCACGACGGCGAGACGGCGGTCAAGGCGGTCTCGGTCGCATTCGACGGCGTCTTCACGTCGCCGCTCGTCGCCTCCCTCGTTGGCGGCGCGGGAAACCTGTATCGGACGGCGGAACTCTCCGTTCCTCCTGGCATTCCGCAGGAAGGTACTTCCGTCACGGCAACCGTGACGGTGGCCGATGAAGGCGGCAACGCGGCCGTGTCTCCGCTTTCGTTCCGTGTCGAGCCGACGCGGGATCCCACGGCTCCAACCGCCAAATGGATCTCGCCCTGGCAGGCTGCGCTCTGGCCGGCGGGCTACACGTCAGTTGCTTCGACTCAGGGAGTGCCTCTCCTTCTCCGCGTGGCCGTCTCTGATCGGGACGTGGACGGGAGCGGAAACGACATCCCGGGCTCCATCGTCGCGGTCGAGCTCCGCGGACCCGCTGATGCCAGCGGACGCCTGGCCACGATGTGGGTCCCGGCGATCCTCGTATCGGGCACTCAATCGGCCGGTGCCGGGACATATCAGCTCCTGTGGCGCGTACCCAACGGCGTCGCTGAAGGCGCGTCGCTCAACTTCGAGGTGCGCGTCTCGGACAACGGTGGGCATCAGATCGTCGAGGCCATCCAGGTCACGGCAGCTGCTCCCCGTCGCGTGTATGAGCGCGTGACGACAGCAGTCATCGAGAGCGATTCCATGCTCGCGCCCGGCGCAGCGCCGGCTGGCCCGGTCTTTCTTCTGGATGGCTCGGTTCTGAGCCTGTATTCGCAGCCGGACGGCGCCCCGCTTCGAAAGTTCAACAAGCTCTACCTGTTCGCGGGCGGAGACGTCGACGGCTCCGGCAACCTGATCGTGAAGCCGACCATCCTCACCGCTCCCGAGATCACCTCGCTTGCATCGGCGATCGCCTACCGCCCCCTGGAACTCGAGATCGCGGAGTACCTCGGTGTCGCATCCGGCGCGAGCCTCGACGTCAGCGGCAAGGGCTTGATGGGCTCGGATGGCATTCAGTCGAGCGTGCTTCCTGGCGAGTTCGGCTCACAGCCCAGAGCGGCGGGCTCACACGGCGGCTTCGGAAGCTTCGGGAATATTGGAAACATTGTTTCGAATCAGACCGTCTGGGATCAGCAGCCCGGCAGCACGTACGACAGCGTTCGCGATCCGAAGCTCCCCGGCAGTGGTGGCGGCGCGACCGATGCCAGCGGCCTTGCGCACGGCGCGGCCCAGAACGGCGGCGGCGTGGTCCGTGTCATCGCTCCCACCGCCACGATCAGGCTGCATGGAGAGCTCCTCGCGGATTCCGGCGTCGGTGGTGCCATCGCGGGTGCAGGCGGAGCCATTCGAGTTCTCGGCAA
>JBDSFL010000518.1:0-2631 GCA_039919545.1 Thermoanaerobaculia bacterium
GCCGCTCCGCTACGGCAGCGGCCTCCGGATGAAGGTGCTCGAGGCCTGGGCGCGCGGCGTGCCGGTCGTCGCGACGCCCGAGGCCGTGGCCGGGCTCGAGGCGCGCGCCGGAGAGGACCACATCGCCGCTTCCGACGGGCCCGCCTTCGCCGCGGCGCTCGCGCGGCTCGCGAACGAGCCGATTCTGCGCGAAGCGCTCGTGGCGGGGGGGCGCCGCCTCCTGGCCCGCGCTCACGACCCGGGTCGCGCCGCCGATGCGCTCACCGCCGTCTACGAGAGCGCGATGGCCCGCATGAGCGCCCGTCGAGCGCGTGCATAGCGACGTGTTTCCGCGCTGAACTCCGGACGCACCGGAGCCGCTGTGAACGGGGCGCGCAGCGAGCGCGCAGCCACGCGGAGCGAGAGACCCAGGATCAGAAGACGGTCGGCCGCCTGGCCCCACGCTTCCCCTCGACATCGTTCCCCCCAGCGCACGAGATCGGGAAACAGGCAACCCAGGTCGACGCTCGAACCGCGGGCGCCCGGCAGCTGGGCGACGGAAGCGCCGAGAGTGTGCCGCACGCGGAACGCGTCGAGCAGGGCGACCTCGAGCTCCTGCTCCCGCAGCGCCGCGCAGAGCTCGACATCCTGCGCGTAAAACAGATAGCCCGTCTCGAACCAGCCAGCGCCGTGGAAGGCGCCGGCCCGCACCGCGAGCGCGGCCCCGCTGACCCAGTCGACCGCGGCGATGCCGCTTTCGCTGCCGCTCCCCGGGGAGTCGGGCCTCTCGCGGCGGCGACGGGCGAAGCGGCGATAGAGCGGCATTCCCGCCAGGGTCGCAGGCAGGCCGCTCCCCAGGGCGAGCATCCACGCGAGCGTGGGGAAACGCCCGCCGCTCCATTGAGGCGCACCATCCTCCGAGCTCAGCCGCGCCCCCACGGCACCGAGACGGGGCCGCGCGGCGAAGACCGAGCGGACCGCGGCGAGCGCTCCCGGCAGGAGCTCGGCATCGGCATTCAGGAAAAGGAGGATCTCGCCCGTCGCTGCCGCGGCCCCGGCGTTTGCCGCGCGTGAAAAACCGAGGGCTCGCGGGAACGAGAGGAGCCGGACCTCCGGAAAGGCAGCGACGGCCTGCGCCGTACCGTCCCGGCTGCCGTTGTCCACGAGGACGATCTCCACGACCTCGTCCCGCTGCGCCAGGACAGAAGCGAGGCAGCGCAGCGTAAGCGCCCGGGTGTTGTGGCTCGGGACGATCACGGACAGGGTAGGGAGAGAAGTTGATCCAGGACCAGCCGCCGAATCCGCTCGCGCTGCCGGAAACGCGGCCCGAAGCTCGACCATGGGTGTCATGGAGCCGGCGCGCCTCCCTCGTCGGCCGGAACCGGTTCCGGGCTCGCGGGGGAGACGAGCGGCACGGGGGGCGGCAGCCGGAGCCGCAGCCTCTTGCCGGGCAGGCGGGCGGTCAGGATGAGGAACGTTCCCGTCATCGGCCGGGTCGCCGCAGAGGCCGCGTCGCTCAGCTCCACGGCCGGCGCGAAGAATTCCGGGGAGCGCTCTCCGATCGTGAAGATGCCCTGATCGTCGAGGCTCAGAAAAGGGTGAGGGCCGGGCTCGGGGCGCTCGCCCCCTCTCGGCGTCTCATCGGAGTAGGCCAGGACGTCGATCCGGTCCCGCAGGTTGGCGAGCTTCGGAAGCACCAGCGTTCTTCCGGTCACGATGAGCGGCACGGAGCTGCGCGCGATGACGCGGTCCTCGCGCCCGAAGGTCAGGAACGAGGTCGTGGCCCGCTCGGGCACCAGAAACGTCAGGCCGTCCAGTCTTTCGTCCACGATGGCCACGGCCTTCTCTCCCAGAAACACGCGGGCTCCGGCGGGGCGACGCAGGGCGACCGTCACGCGCGCGCCGGTCACGCCGACCTTCGGCTCGAAGTCGATCGGCACCGTCTCGGCACGGAGCGTTCCGCGACCGAGCCCGAACAGCAACAGAGCGAGAGGCGCGATTCTCACGGCCCGCAACGTTAGCAGCTCGCTCAGGCCCGCGACGGCGATGGCCGGAGCGGACTTCAGCGCGAGAGCTTCTAGAGCTCCGAGCGGAACGGGGCGATCAGCCACTCCGTGACGCGCTTCGTCAGCGGCCGCTCCTTCCACTGGGCGTGGGTGTAGGGACGGCACCGGGCGAGGTCCTTCTCGAACGTCTCCCTCATCAGCGCGGCGAACCGCGCATCGGCCACGAAGAGGTTGATCTCCTCGTTGAGGTGAAACGAGCGGTCGTCGAAGTTGGCCGAGCCCACGGTCGAGAAGACGCCGTCGACCACCATCGTCTTGAGATGGAACATCGTGGGCTGGTACTCGAACATCTTCACGCCCCCCGCCAGGAGCGGACCGAAGCACGAGCGGCCTGCCGCGCGTGTCGCAGGCACGTCGTTGTGCTCCTCGGACGGGACGATCACCCGGACGTCCACCCCTCGCTTCACGGCGGCCACGAGCAGGGCGGCGGTCTCGTCGTCCGGGAGGAAGTACGAGTTCGCGATCCAGATCTCCTTGGTGGCGGCGGCGAGCGAGATCGCATAGACGCGCGCCGCGCCCGACATCGGCGCCAGCGGCGAGGACGGCACCACCGCCACCGCGCTGGCTCCCACCGGCGGGAGCGCCG
>JBDSFL010000356.1:0-11156 GCA_039919545.1 Thermoanaerobaculia bacterium
CCTTAAACTCACGCTAGGCTTGCCCCCCGTCGCGAGGTGTGGGTGGTCCTCGATCGTGTACGCCGGCGAAATCTCGGACAAATCTCGTACACTGAAAAGAAAGAGGGTTAGCCCGGATGAGCTAACCCATTCATTTCATTGGTTGCGGGGGCAGGATTTGAACCTGCGACCTTTGGGTTATGAGCCCAACGAGCTACCAGACTGCTCCACCCCGCGTCAGGGAGGGTGAAGATAGGGGACAGCGCCTTCGGAGTCAAGGGAATACGCCTTCGGCCCCTTCGATTCGACCGATCCCGTACCATCCGCGGCACGGAGGAGCCATGTCGTTGTTTTCCGGGACTCATCTCAAGGTGGGCGATGCCGCGCCCGACTTCGTCCTGCCGGATCAGACGGGATCGTCCGTCTCCCTTTCCTCGTTGAAGGGGAAGCGCATCGTCCTCTATTTCTATCCGAAGGCCGACACGCCCGGCTGCACCGCCGAGGGGTGCTCGTTCCGCGACGCGGCGCCGCGTTACCCGAAGGACGTGGTCGTGATCGGCGTCTCGAAGGACACGGTGGGCGCGCAGAAGAGCTTTGCCGACAAGTACCAGCTCAGCTTCCCGCTCCTGGCCGACGCGGACGGCGAGATCATCAAGCGCTACGGCGTGGATCTGATGTTCGGCTACGCCAAGCGCAAGACATTCCTCATCGACTCGCAGGGAAAGATCGCCAAGGCCTACGACAACGTGAGCCCGAAGACGCACTCGGACGACGTGCTGAAGGATCTCGAAGCGGTCTCTTGATTCCGAGCCCAGTTCACCCGGACAGGCTGCGCCGCGCGCGTCAGGGCTTGACGGCGGGAACCGGGCCTGGCGTCGCGCGCGGGGCGACGCGCGTGCGCCAGCCTTGCGGCAGCAGCAGCACCACGTCGTCGGCCTCGACGAGGTTCAGGTCCTCGCGCGCGATCTTCTCCACCGCGCGGGGATCGGTCTTCAGCGCCAGCACTTCCCGCTCGAGCCGCTCGTTCTCGAGCGCCAGCTCCGAGACCTCGGCTTGCGCCGTGGCGAGCTGGCGCCGGTGGCGGCCCACCTCGATGAACCCGTGGCCGCTCACGAGGAAGATGCCGAAGAGCAGGAGCGAGAAGAGGATCGAGACGCCGACGAGCGACGCCGGATTCATGTGCTTGCGCTCCGGCCGCGCCAGCGGGCCGTTCGTCCCATGCGAGGTGGGACGGTCGATGGGGGAGTTGGAGGAGAAGCGTGCCGGTGCGGGGGTCGTCCCCTTCCGGCTCGGCTTCCCCTTGATCCGCCCGATGAATTTTTCGACGCGCACTGGAGGCAATTATCTCCGATTGTTCGCTGGATGAATCTCGCCCGATGCTGGGCTAGGCCGATGCGGGCGCTCGGCGCACCGCCGCCAGCCCCGGATAGACGCCGCAGTGCCCGAGGTCTTCTTCGATGCGCAGCAGGCGGTTGTACTTGGCGATGCGCTCCGAGCGGCAGAGCGAGCCCGTCTTGATGAAGCCAGAGTTCACGGCAACGGCCAGATCGGCGATCGTCGTGTCTTCCGTCTCGCCGGAGCGGTGCGAGAGCACGGTGATGTAGTTCGCGGTCTGCGCCATGCGGACGGCCTCGAGCGTCTCGGTGATGGTGCCGATCTGGTTCACCTTCACGAGCAGCCCGTTGGCGATTCCGTTGGCGATGCCGGCGGCGAGGATCCTGGGGTTCGTCACGAAATTGTCGTCGCCGATGAGGTGGATCTTCGAGCCGAGCCGCTGCGTTAGGAGCTTCCAGCCGTCCTGGTCGTTCTCGGCGCAGCCGTCCTCGATGGAGAGGATCGGGTAGTCGTCCACGAGCCCTTCATAGAAGGAGACGATCTCCTCGGGCGACATCGACTTGCCGTCGAGGCCGTACGCTCCCTTGTCGAAGAACTCCGAGGCCGCGCAATCGAGCGCGAGGCGGATGTCGCCGCCCGGCTTGTAGCCTGCCTTGGTGATGGCCTCCATGAGGAAGTCGAGCGTGGCGCGCGTGGACTCGAGAGCCGGCGCGAAGCCCCCTTCGTCGCCGACGCCCGTCGCGAATCCCTTGGCCTTCAGCGCGCCCTTGAGCGCGTGGAAGATCTCGGAGCCGGCGCGCAGCGCCTCGCGGAACGTCTTGAAGCCGACCGGCACGATCATGAATTCCTGGATGTCGAGCGGGTTGTCGGCGTGGGCGCCGCCGTTCACCACGTTCATCAGCGGCACGGGCAGCGTGACCGCGCCGGTGCCGCCGAGATAGCGGAAGAGCGGCAGGTCGACCGCTTCGGAGGCCGCCCGGCAAACCGCCATCGAGACGCCGAGGATGGCGTTGGCGCCGAGGTTCGACTTCGACTCGGTGCCGTCGAGATCGATCATCAGGCGATCGATCTCGGCCTGCAGGCGCGCGTCCATGCCGATGAGCTCGGGCGCGATCGTGGCGTTCACGTTGTCGACGGCCTTCATCACGCCCTTGCCGGAGAAGCGCTTCTTGTCGCCGTCGCGCAGCTCCAGCGCCTCGCGCGAGCCGGTGGAGGCGCCCGACGGGACGCCCGCGCGGCCCGAGGAGCCCCCCTCGAGAAGGCACTCGACCTCGACGGTCGGGTTGCCGCGCGAATCCAGGATCTCCCTGGCGTGAATCTGCTCGATTGCGTACATCAGGCCTCACTCTCGAGAACGTATTTCTTCGCCTCGGTGAGGAGGCGGTCGGTTTCTTTTTCGTCGCTGGACTCGGCGTAGATGCGCACGACGGGCTCGGTGCCCGAGGGGCGGAAGAGGATCCAGCGGTTGCCGGGGAAGATGAGCTTCTGTCCGTCGGTGCGGTCGATGGAGTCGACCTTCAGCCCCGCGAACGTTTCGGGGTTCTGCGCGAGGCGCATCTCCAGCGCGGCCGCGAGCGCGGGATCGAGATGAGCGTCGGCGCGCTTGGGAACGAAGCGCCCCACGCGCGCGAAGAGATCCTCCAGGAGCTGCGCGAACGTGGCCTGGCTGTCGGCCGCGATCTCGGCGAGCAGCAGATCGGCCAGGATGCCGTCCTTCTCGGGGACGTGCCCTTCCATGGTGAAGCCGGCGCTCTCCTCGCCTCCCATCAGGATCTTGTTCTCGAGCAGCAGCTCGCCGATGTACTTGAAGCCCACCGCCGTCGTGAGCACCTTCACGCCGTACGACGCGGCGACGGCGTCGAGCCCGTGCGTGGTGGCGACGGAACGCGCGAGCGCGCGGCCATCGTGCTTCTTCTTCAGGAGACGGTCGGCCAGGAGCATGAGGCAGAGGTTCGGGTTGATGTACGTGCCGTCCGCGTCGACGAGGCCGAAGCGATCCGCGTCGCCATCGGTGGCCAGACCCAGGCGACGCCCGTCCTTCACCACGAGCGCGCCGAGGCCGACGAGGTTGGGCGCGTCGCACTGCGGAGACTGGCCGCCAAAATAGGGGTCGCGGTGGTTGTTGAGGCGCGCGACGTCGACGCCCGATTCCTCGAGAAAGTCGTCCAGGTAGCCGCGCGCGGTGCCGAAGCGCGGGTCGACCGCGACGCGCAGCTTGGCTTTCCCGAGCGATGCCTGCGCGATGCGTTTCCGCAGCTCCTCGAGGTAGAGCGGGCGGGGATCGAGAGTCTCGAAGCTGCCGGGCTTGAGCGCGTCGGCCGTGGCCGCGTCCGCATCGGTCGTCCCGCCGATCTCCTTCTCGATGGCCTGAGTGACCTCCGGGAGCGCGGGGGCGCCGTCGGCGGTGGAGAACTTGATGCCGTTGTACTGCGGCGGGTTGTGCGAGGCGGTGAAGTTGATGCCGCCCAGCGCCCCGACGCGCTTGATGGTGAACGCCACGACCGGCGTGGGCACGTCGCGGTCGGCCACGATGGGGCGCACGCCCTCGCGCGAAAGCACGCGCGCGGCCTCGTCCACGAAACGTTCGTTCAGGAACCGCGTATCAGAAGCCACCAGGATGCCGCGCTCCGGATCCCCGCTCGCCCGCGCCACGCGCGCGATGGCGGTGACGACGCGGCGCGCGTTGTCGAAGGTGAACTCCTCGCCCAGCACGGCTCTCCATCCGGAGGTCCCGAATCGAATCATTCAAACTTCCTTTCCGAAGACGCCGAGGGGTTCCTGATGGAATTCCGTCCACAGGCACCTAAGATTCTAAACGTGACGGGGGATCAACGCCGGCGACGCGGACGTGCGCTCGTGATCGCGCGCGCTTTCGTGTGGCTCGCCGTTGGAACGGCGGCCGCGAGAATCGTTCGTTGTGACGGTGCCGAGGTGCCTCTCGTGCGACGGGGAGTCGAGCGCAGCGCGATCCCGTATGCCGAGCGCGAGCCGGCGGCCAAGGCGGTGCTCTTCCGCCGCATCAACGCCGAGCGGACGAGCGCGGGGCTCCCCTCGCTCCGGTACGACCTCTTCGCGTCGAAGGTGGGGGACGCGTTCTGCCAGCAGTCGGCCGAGGAGGGCTGGGTGGGGCACTGGGACTCGCGCGGGCGCGCGCCCTACCAGCGATGGGGCGAGGCGGGAGGCGTCGATTACCACGCGCAGAACGTGGGCGCGCACACGCGCATCGGAGCGCCCATCGACGATCCCCCCGAGAAGCTGATGCTGGAATCGCACGGCGCGATGATGGCCGAGAGACCGCCCGACGACGGTCACCGCCGGACGGTGCTGGACCCGATCTGGACGCACGTGGGAATCGGTGTTGCCCTGGTGGCGGGCGAGTTCCGGCTGACCGAGGAATACAGCCGCCACGTGATGGAGTGGGTGGAGGTGCCCGCGAATCCGGTGCCCCCGCGCGGCGCGGCGCGCTTCTCGGCGAAGCTCCCGCGCGGATGGAGCGCGGGGGCGGTGGAGATCGCCTACGAGGCGCCGGTGCAGCCGATGTCGGCGAAGGAGATCGGGCGCCGGCACTCCTATTCCTATCCGCAAGCCATTCACAACTACATGCCGCTCCTGCCGGCAGGGCAGCGGTGGTCGACCGGGGACCGGGGGGACTTCGACGTCCGGTCGAACGGACAGCTCACGCTCGATGTGCCGATCGATCACGGCAAGGGGAATTACTACGTCCTCGTCTTCGCGACGCCCGGCGACGTCTCAGGGAAGAAAATTTCGCCGGTGACGGCCGCGCTGATCGAGGCGCACTGAGGGTGAGCCGCGGCCTTGACCCCGTCCGCGGCCGTAGACTCGCCTCATGCGCCACATCCTCGTCTCTTCGCGCCGCCCCGGACTCGTCTCCGAGCTGCGGGAGCTGTCGGGCGATGGGGCGACGTTTCTCGTCGAGCACGGCGTCGACGAGACGCTGGAACGGCTCGGGCGGTCGGCGCGAATCGACGCCGTGATCACCGATGACATCGAGATCGAGACCGCGATCCGCGACGAGATACCCGGGATGATTCCCATCTATCGAGCGCTTTCCGACGAGGAGGCCGCGTCGATCTGGGCGGGAGCGTCCGCGCTGCTCGCGTCCTGAGGGAGAATCGGCAAATGTCGTCTTCATCTCCCGGCGAGTCCACGCCTCCGGAGCCCGCGGCCGAGTTCAGCCCGGACGAGCGCCGAAAGCTCGCGGCGTTCTTCACGAACATCGACCGCCCGATCTTCGGATTGAAGCTGCCGCAGGAGGTGGCCGGCGCGCTCTTCTCGCGCTACAGCCGGACCGCCAAGTCGTTGCGCCGCGTCTTCCTCGACGAGTTCCTCGGGGCTGGCGTGTTCGAGGCGCCCGCGGACGCGCCGGATGGCGAGGCGGAGGTGTCGCTGCGCAAGGCCCGGGAGTTCTACGACCGCGTCCTGATCGGATACGGGGACGATTCGGTCGCGCAGCTCGGCGGAGCGCACGTGGCCTGCGAGCGCATCTCGAACGTGGCGGCCAAGCTGCTCGAGGACGGACGCATCGGCATCTCGTACCTGGAGAAGTCGACGCGCTACGTCCGGTTCGATCAGAGAGATCCGGCCGGCGAATTCCTGTTTCACAAGGAGCCGCGGATCATGGCGTCGCGACACCGCGATGCCTATCTCGGGCTCATGAACCGCGTCTTCACGACCTACGCCCGGCAGATCGATCCGATGATCGCGTTTCTCAAACAGAGCCTTCCGATCGAGAGCGTCGCCGTGCGGCATCCGAAGACGGGCGAGCCGGTCTCCTTCGATGAGGTAGAGCGAAGCCCCGAGCTGCGCGCGTCTGCCGAGCGGGCCTACAACCAGACGGTCCGCGCGCACGCGTGCGACGTGATGCGCGCCTACCTCCCCGGGGCGACGCTCACGAACGTGGGGGTCTTCGCGTCCGGGCAGGCGTACGAGCTCTTGCTGACGAAGCTTTCCTCTCAGGATCTGACCGAAGGGCAAGCGCTCTCGGACTCCATGCGACGCGACCTCGAGGGTCTGATCCCCTCCTTCGTGAAGCGGGCGCGACGCAGCGATTATCTGGCCGACGTTTCCGCGCACACGGAGGCGCTCGCGCGCGAGACGGCTCCCTTCGCGTCGCCGGTCGCCCCGGCTGATGCCGTCACCCTGCTCGACGTGGATGCCGATGCCGAGGTGAAGATCCTCGCGGCCCTCCTGTACCCGTTCTCCCTTCAGCCCCTCGCCGCGCTTCGGGAGATCGTGGCGCGCATGCCGGCGGCGGAGCGGCAGGCCCGGCTCGAGGAGCTCGCGGCCAAGCGCCGGAACCGACGGGACAAGCCGGGGCGCGCGCTGGAATCGGTGGCCTACACGTTCGACGTGCTGGCGAACTTCGGCTGCTATCGCGACCTGCAGCGGCACCGGATGCTGAGCCAGGAGCGCCAGGAGTTCACGACCGCGCATGGCTTCGACACGCCGGCCGAGCTCGATGAGGCCGGCTTCGGCGACGAGTTTCGCAGCTGCATGGATCAGGCGCACGAGCTGCACGAGGCGCTCATGCCGGAGCTGCCGAGGGAGGCCCAGTACGTGGTGCCCTTCGCGTACAAGGTGCGCTGGTACCTGCGCATGAACCTGCGCGAGGCGGTGCATCTTTGCGAGCTTCGGAGCATGCCGCAGGGGCATGCCGACTACCGCGTGATCGCGCAGGCGATCTGGAGCAAAATCGAAGAAGTCCATCCGGCGCTGTCCGGATGGGCGCGGTTCCTGAGCCGTGAGAATCCCCGTCTGGGGAGGCTGCAGTCCGAGATGAGGACCGAATACAAACGTGGGCTCCTGACCCAAAAATGATTGAATCTTGCCGCTCGCGGGAAACCGGGACGTGAAGCTCCCCATCTACCTGGACAACCACGCGACGACCCCCCTCGACCCGCGCGTGCTCGAAGAGATGCTGCCGTATCTCACGCAGCATTTCGGCAACGCCGCCTCGAAGAGCCATTCGTTCGGGTGGCGCGCCGAGGCCGCCGTGACCGAGGCGCGCGAGCGCATCGCCGAGGCGATCGGGGCGCGCGCGAAGGAGATCGTCTTCACGTCGGGCGCCACCGAGTCCGACGACCTGGCGGTCCTGGGCGCGGCGCGCGCCTACCGGGAAAAAGGCGATCACGTGATCACGTCCGAAATCGAGCACCCCGCGGTTCTGGATTCGTGCCGCGCGCTCGAGGCCGAGGGCTTCCGCGTGACGTACCTGGCGCCGGACGCCCAGGGCATCACGTCCGCCGCCGCCGTCGAGGCGGCGCTCACCGAACGCACGACCCTCGTCTCGATCATGGCGGCCAACAACGAGATCGGGACGCTGAACCCGATCGCGGCGATCGGGCAGCTCTGCAAGGCGCGCGGCGTGCTGTTGCACACCGATGCCGTGCAGGCGTTCGGGAAGATCCCGCTCGACGTGAACGCGCTCGGCGTCGATCTGCTCTCGATCACGGCGCACAAGCTCTACGGGCCCAAAGGGGCGGGCTGCCTCTACGTGCGCGGCACGAACCCGCGCGTGCGCCTCGCGCCGATCTTCCATGGCGGCGGCCACGAACGCGGGCTGCGCTCGGGGACGCTGAACGTGCCGGGTATCGTCGGCCTCGGAGCGGCCGCACGGCTGGCCGCGGCCGAGCTGGCCTCCGAGCAGCCGCGGGTGCGGGCGCTGCGCGACCATCTCTTCTCTTCGCTCACGTCCCGGCTACAAGGCGTCACCCTGAACGGCCATCCGACCGAGCGCCTGGCCGCGAACCTGAACGTCTGCTTCGCGGGAGTGGGCAGCGACGCCATGATGATGCAGATTCGCGACATCGCGGTGTCGTCCGGCTCGGCCTGCACCTCGGCCGCAATCGAGCCCAGCCACGTGCTGCAGGCCATCGGGCTGGATTCCGAGAGCGCTCATTCCTCCATTCGCTTCGGCCTCGGACGCTTCACCACGCGTGAGGAGATCGATTACACGATCGACTCGGTGGTGCGGGCGGTTGCGAAGCTCCGCGCGGAGCGGCGCCCGTTCGAGATCGCCGCTGAGTAGAATTCGCGGAGGCTCACCATTGCTGAACGCCTCTCCGCTTCACGCCTGCCGGGTTCTCCTGCTGCTCCTCGCGGCGATTCCGGGTGTGCTGAACGCGGCGACCCCGGCCGCACCGCCCCCGCCCGTCACCTCGGACGTCCGTGTGTCGGTCACGGTCATGGCCAATCAGAAGAAGGTGCCCGCCGCGGGCGCCGTCGTCTGGATTCCCGGCTCGAAGCTGCCCGCCCCGCCGCCGGGCTCGGCGCGCATCTCCTCGAAGTCGAAGCGCTTCGACCCCCGCATCGTGGCCGTTCCCGTGGGCGCCACGGTGGACTTCCCGAACCTGGACCGGATCTTCCACAACGTGTTCAGCCTCTCCGAGAAGGCGAAGTTCGATCTGGGCCTCTACAAGAAGGGCACCTCCAAGCCGGTGACGTTCCAGAATCCGGGACTGGTTCGCATCTATTGCAACATCCACCCGCAGATGGCGGCCTACCTGATGGTGGTGGACGGGGACATCTTCGGCGTGAGCGGAACGGACGGTGTCGTCACCCTGTCCGGCATTCCGGTCGGGAAGCATCCGGTGAAGGTCTGGGACGAAAAAGGGGGAGAGACGATGACCACGGTCGAGGTGATCGCAGGACGCACGGCGCCGCTCGCCGTCGTGATGGACGGCTCTTCCTGGCGCGAGGTTCCGCACCTGAACAAGTACGGCAAGGAATACGCGCCGCCGGACGACGATGAAAACCGATACTGAGCCCATCTCCGAGACGGCCTCGACGATCGTGGCCCCCGCCACGGGGCGCACGGGCCGCCCGGCGCTGGTGACGACCCGGGAGCCAGAGTCCGTGCGCCGCCGCGGGCCGGGGCTGGCCATGAAGTTCTTCGGGGCCGCCGCCCTGCTCGTCGTGCTGACGCTCGGGACGGCCATCGCGATTGCCGCGTGGCGCGCGAACCAGGTGGCCGAGAAGAGCATCCGCGAGGCTCTGTCGAAGGTGCCCGCGGTGCTGGCCGTCTCGCAGCGCGACATCGAGACGCAGCTCAAGAGCACCGTGCATTCCATCGCCGACGAGCCGGGGACGAAGGAGCTGCTGGCCCGCGTGGGCGTGGACGGGCCCGAAGCGATGGCCGGGACGATTCACGAGTGGACGAGCACCAAGGCCGTGCTCCTGAAGGCCAAGGCGGTGTTCCTGTTCGATCGCACGGGCGCGTTGCTCGCCCGCAGCGACAAGGGCGTGGGCGAGGATCAGGGGCGGCCGTTCGGCTCGGTGCGCTGGGTGGCCGACCCGATCCAGAGCTGGAACGACGCCTCGGCCACGATCCGGGAAGGAAAAATTATTTCCACCGTCGCCTCCTCGGCCGTCGTTTCCGGGGACCGCGCCGGTAACGAAGGACACTTCGACGGCGTGCTCGCCGCCGCGATCCCCTTCGACGACGCGCGCGCTCGGGTACTGAGGGGATTGATGGGAGGGCAGGTCGGGATCCTCGCGAACACGGCGCGTCGCGGCGAGGCGCCGCACCCGGAGCTCTCCGCGGGCACCGACGGGCTGCAAGGGCCCGCGCTGGTACAGGCGCTCTTCGCGTCGGGACCCGCGCTCGACACGCTCTTCGTGAACGGGAAGGAGATCGGCCCGATCGACGCCACCATCGAAGGCGACCGCCGGCTCATCGCCGCGGTGCCCATCAAGAGCGCCGCGGGCGAGACGCTGGGCGCGTTCGTGGTCTCGCGCTCTCGCGACGAGGAGACGGCCGCGTTCCGCGAGATCCGCACCACGCTCCTCGCCATCGGCCTCGCGTCGCTGCTGCTCGCCATCCCGATCAGCCTGCTGCTGGGACGGCGCATCGCGCGCCCGCTGGAGCAGCTGGCCGCGGGCGCGGTGGCGATCCGCGACGGGCAGCTCGACGTGCCCTTGCCCGAGGGAGGCTCGGACGAGGTGGGCGCGCTGGCACGCGCGTTCCGCGCGATGGTGGGCGAGCTGAAGGAGAAGGCGCAGCTCGAGGAGATGGTGGCCGAGATGCAGCGGCGTCCCGGAGACGTCACGCGCCGCACGTCCACCGGCTCGGTCTCTCCCGACCCGACGCACGTGCCGGGGCAGGGGCCCGTCCTCGGGCAGCTCTTCTCGAACCGCTACGAGGTGCTCTCGACGCTGGGCAAGGGGGGAATGGGGGCCGTGTACCGCGCGCTGGACCGCGAGCTCGACGAGGAGGTGGCCCTCAAGGTGCTGACTCCCGAAGCGTTCGAGGAGGGGACGCTCGCCGTCCAGACATTGAAGCAGGAGATCCGGCTGGCGCGGAAGATCACGCATCCCAACGTGGTACGCACGCACGATCTGGGCGAATCCGAGGGAACACGCTTCCTCACGATGGAATACGTGCCGGGTACGACGCTACGCGAGGTGGTGGACCGCAAGGGGAGCCTGGCGCTCGCGCCCGGTCTCCAGATCGCCAAGCAGCTCTGCCGCGGGCTGGCCGCCGTGCACGAGGCGGGGATCATTCACCGCGACATCAAACCGCACAACATCATGGTGCTGCCCAACGGCGTGGTGAAGCTGATGGACTTCGGCATCGCGCGCGTGGCCGACAGCGACGAGGTCGTGACGCCCGGCGGGCAGACCGTGGGCACGCCGTACTACATGAGCCCCGAGCAGGCCCGCGGCGAGAATCTGGACGTGCGCAGCGATCTCTACTCCGTGGGCGTCGTTTTGTACGAGATCTTCACGGGCGTGCGCCCGATCGAGGGCAAGACGTCGCTGGACGTCATGCGCGGCCACGTCACCGTCGAGCCCCAGCGCCCCACGCTGCTGCGCCCCGACCT
>JBDSFL010000358.1:0-3946 GCA_039919545.1 Thermoanaerobaculia bacterium
GCGAGAGATGATGCGCGTGGCGGCGCTGGAGGCGCGGAATGCGGCGGCACAAGCGGGACTCCCGCCCCCGCGCGTGATCGCCGTGACGATCCTCACCTCGCTCGATCCCTCGGGCCTGCGGGAGGTGGGCTTCTCGGAGCTTCCCGGCGCGGCGGCCCTGTCTCTCGCGCGGCTGGCCCACGAGGCCGGGCTGGACGGAGTAGTATGCTCACCCGAGGAGGCGGCTGCCATCCGTATGGCTCTGGGAACCGATTTCCAGCTGGTCGTTCCGGGCATCCGTCCCGAGGGGAGCGCCGCGGGCGATCAGAAGCGCATCGCCACGCCCGCCTCGGCCGTCGCCTCGGGAGCCGACCTCCTCGTGGTCGGTCGTCCCATCACGCAAGATACCGACCCGCGCGGCGCCGCACGGCGCGTGGTCGGCGAGATCGCCCTCGCCTTGACCTGACTGCGGTAGAGCTCGGGCTGGTCAAAGCCTTGCCTGTGTCCAGGGGGGAGGGAATGCCCACACACGACATCGTCACGATCGGCGCCTCGGCCGGGGGCGTCGAGACGCTCTCGAGACTCGTGGCGGGCCTCCCTCCGGATTTCCCCGGCGCCCTCTTCATCGTCCTGCACATTCCTCCGGAGCCCAGGAGCCTGCTCCCCTCGATCCTGAGCAAAGTGGGGCCCCTGCAGGCGCGCCACGCCGTGGACGGTGAGCCGATCAAGCCGGGGCAGATCCTCGTCGCCCCCCCCGACCTGCACCTCCTCCTCGACGAGGGGGTGGTCCGCGTGGTGCACGGGCCGCACGAGAACCGGCATCGTCCCGCCATCGACCCGCTCTTCCGTTCGGCCGCGCTCGTCTACGGCTCGCGCGTGGTGGGCGTCGTCCTGTCCGGGATGCTCGACGACGGCACGGCGGGGCTGATGGAGATCAAGCGTGCGGGCGGGATCGCGATCACGCAGGACCCCCGCGATGCCCTCTATCCCGGAATGCCCACGAGCGCGATGCGCCACGTGGACGTGGATTACGTCCTGCCTCACACCCGGATTCCCGCTCAACTCGTGTCGCTCGCCGCCGAGCGTCTGCCGGCAGTGGAACCGAATGGCCGCCCCACGACGGAATGGGAGAAGAAGATGGCCGACCTCGACGCAGGGCCGCAGGGAGATGAGAGACCCGGCGTGCCCTCCGGCCTGACCTGCCCCGACTGCCATGGGAACCTCTGGGAAACGCGCGATCAGGGCCTCGTGCGTTATCGCTGCCGCGTGGGCCACGCGTACTCGACCGACAGCATGAAGGCCGCGCAGGACGACAGCGTCGAGCGCGCGCTGTGGATCTCGCTCCGCGCGGTCGAGGAGAAGGCCGCTCTCGCACGCCGAACCGCTGAGGAGGCCCGCTCGCGCAACCTCGCGGGAGTGGAGAGCATCTACCGCGAGAAGGCCCAGGAGAGCACGAACGACGCCCTGATCATCCGCGAGATCTTGTCTCGAAGCCGCGAACCGACGCCGGAGTCGTGACCGGCGGACGGGGAGCGGGTTTTAGGGCCGCTTCTTCCACGCGCCGAGCACCTGGCGGAGCTTGATCAGGAGGCCGTCGGCCGTGTACGGCTTGCCGATCACGGCCTGCACTCCTGCCCCCACGAGCTCTCCCTGACGGCCCGGATCCACGTAGCCGCTCGCCAGGATCATCTTCACGTCCGGGTCGATTTCTCTCATCTGCAGGAACGCCTCCCAGCCGCCGAGGCGGGGCAGCTCGAGGTCCGAGAGGACGACGTGAATATCCTTGCGGTGCGCGCGGAACAGCTCGACCGCCTCGACGCCGTCGTGGGCCGGGAGCACGGTATAGCCCTCCGACTGGAGGATCGTCTTCACGGAATCGAGCAGGAGATCCTCGTCCTCCACGAGGAGGATCGTCTCGCTCCCGCCGCGCGGAACCGCCGCGGGCAGCGGCTTCTCGGGCTTCTCGGCGCCCTCCGCCGCCGGGAGGAAGAGCCGGACGGTGGTGCCCTGTCCGGCCTCGCTTTCGAGCTTCAGGAAGCCGCGATGCGCGTTGACGATGCCGTAAACGACCGGCAGCCCCAGGCCGGAACCCGCCCCCAGGCCCTTGGTCGTGAAGAACGGCTCGAAGATGCGCTCCTGGACGGCGGCATCCATGCCCGTTCCGCTGTCGGCGACGGTGATGCCCACGTACTGCGCCGCCTCCACCTCCGAGAAGCGCCGCTTCAGCTCGGGTCCCGAGAGGAGCTCGGAGCGCAGCGTGAGGCGCCCCCCCTGGTCCATGGCGTCGCGGGCGTTCACGCAGAGGTTCAGGAGCGCCTGGTGCAGCTGGTTCGGGTCGGCCTTGATGAGCGGCAGATCGGGCGCCAGCTCCACGGCCACCGTGATCATGCGGGGGAACGTCTCGGCGATCATCGTGGCGTCCGCCGGCGATGCGCCCGATCGACTCCATCTTCTGGATCTCGCGGATCTCGTCCTCGAGCCGCTTTCGCTCCGTGACGTCGCGCATGTGGCCTGGATGTACTGGCGCTGGTTGATCGAGTAGAGGTTGCTGATCGCCTCGATCGCAACGACGCTCCCCGACCGGGTGTGCATCACGACGTCGGCCTCGCACGGGTAGCCGATATCCCGCAGCGTCTGTAATCGGGCCTTCTGGGTGGCGACATCCGGGATGACTATCCGTTCCCAGGAATGGTGGCCGACCATCTCGCTCCGGTCGTAGCCGAGCCGCTCGAGCAGATACGGGTTCACGTCGAGGATCTCTCCCGTCGCTCCGTCCAGGATCCAGATCCCTGCCTTGGCCGATTCGAGGATCTGCCGGTAGCGCACCTCGGAAGAGCGCAGCCCCACCTCGGCCGACTAGCGCTCGGTGATGTCCTCGATGGCCAGAAGCACCGTGGCCCGCCGCTCGCCCGGAAGGTGGATCTGGCGCGCGTTGAGGTTGAGCGTCTTTCGCCCGAGCCGCTCGATCTCGGACTCGACCTCCAGGTTCGAGATGCGCTGGTTCTCGGACGCCACCTGCCCGAGGAGCGAGCGGATGCGCGGCGTCACCCACGTCCAGCCCGGCAGCTCGTACACCAGCTTCCCTTCCACCTGCAAAGGGCTCGTCTGGAAGGTGGAGTAGAACGCCTGGTTCGCGGTCTGGAAGCGGAGCTCGTGATCGAGCACCACCAGCGACTCGCGAATGGTGTCCACCAGCGTCTCGGCGTAGTGGCGCGCCTTGTTGACCTGGTCGAGGCTCCTTTTCGCGGCATCGATGTCGAGGAACGCCACGACCGCGCCGTCGATGCGGTTCTCGGCGGTGCGGTACGGCCTCACGCGCATGAGGTACCAGCACCCGTCCGTGTCCTGCACCTCGCGTTCGCGCGTCGAGACGGTATCCACGACCTCCTTGACGAAGGCGGCCACATCCGCTCCGACGATGTTCGGCTTGATGACCCGCAGGGGGCGCCCGACGTCCGTCGGGATCAGGTTCAGCAGCTTTTCCGCCTGCGGGGTGAAGCGGCGGATCTCCCCCTGGCTGCCGAGCATCAGGATGGGAATGTTGATGCTCGAGAGGAGGTTGGTGAGATCGTTGTTGAGCCGCGCCAGCTCCGCGTTGCGGTTCTGGAGCTCCTCGTTGACCGTGGTCAGCTCCTCGTTCGTCGACTGGAGCTCCTCCTTGGCCGTCTCGAGCTCCTCGTTCGTCGACTGCAGCTCCTCGTTGGCCGAGAGGATCTCCTCGTTCGCCGACTTCAGCTCCTCGTTGGCGGCCTCGTGCTCCTCGATGATCGACTGCAGGTAGTCCCGCGTGGAGGCCAGCTCCCGCTCGAGGTTGGCGGCCCGCTCGTCCTCGGGCTCGGCAGCCTTCCCGCGCGCGGGCGCCTTGCGGGGACGGGGCGCGGTCGGCGGCTCCTGCTCCTCGAAAAGGACCAGGAAATGCCGGGCGCCGGCCGGTGTGGTGCGCACCGGAATCACCTCGAGAGACAGC
>JBDSFL010000619.1:0-10395 GCA_039919545.1 Thermoanaerobaculia bacterium
GAGGCGCGTCACCTGGGCGCCGAGGACACGCTGCACCGCCCGCAGGAGGCGCTCCTCGACGATCTCGGTCGAGTGGCTCACGTCCCAGTCGTCGAGACCCATCACCATGACGGAGAGGTTCGGCAGATCGACGAGCGAACCGATCCCGAAGGTCGAGAGGAGCTGGCTCGGGCGCAGGTCACCGGCCTCGGACGGACGGAGGTGGTGGACGGGCCTCATGACGGATCTCCGTTACCCGGAGCGTCCGCCGCAGGCGCCTCGGCTTCGTGGCCGGTTTCGACGTCGAGGCCACCGTCACGGAGGACCAGCCGGACCGTGGGCTCGACCTCGCGGAGGGAGTTCAGGCAGGTGAAGTCCATCCACCGCTCGAGGCTCGGTCGCGTGAGGAGAGGGACCGACGTGCCCTTGTCCTTCCCCCACGGCTGGGAGTACGTGAGCGTCCGTCCACCGGCGGTGTTCTGCGCCTCGGCCCTCCAGACGTCGAGCTTCTGCTTCAGCTCCGCGCGGCACTCGTCGCCGGCGCGGGGGCTCCCGACGAGCTCCGCGCGACGGGCGATGGCCTCGATCGCGGCGTCCGCGACGGGGCCGGCAGTGAGGATCTTCCCCGCGCTGTTGTTCGGGTTGTACTCCGTCCCGCGGAGCCGGATGAGCGAGACGAGGAGCCCTGCGAGTCCGCGCTTGAGTGCGCCCGTCGAGAAGGGCGTCACCGAGAGCGCCTCGACGTGCTTGTAGAACGTCGCGTGGTAGTGCTCGAAGGTCTCGTAGTGCGACATGTCGCGCGGGCGGGCCCAGTTGTAGACGGTACAGACGATGCCGGGCTTCCGGCGACCGACGCGGCTGGTCGCCTGGATGTACTCGGCCGTCGCCTTCGGCTGCCCCGCCACCACCATGAGGCCGAGGCGCGGGACGTCGACGCCGACCGAGATCATGTTCGTCGCGAGGAGGACGTCGAGCGGGCGCTGCGCCCCCTTGAAGTCTTTCTTCTCGATCTTCTCCTTGCGCTTCTTCTCAGACGCCGGGTCGAACGCCACTTCGAGACGGTCGAGGACGCGGGGGATCTCCTCCGAGCGAATGCGCGAGGTGAGCTCTCCGATGCTCTGGTTCGGGACGAGGTAGCGCTTCGCCAGCCCCCGCCGGTCCATCTTCTTGGCGCGGGTCGTGACGTCGTCGTCCACGAGGCGGCGCATGCCCCCGAGCTCCCGCATGGAGTTGAAGTAGCCGACGAGCGTCATCCACGGGTCGATCCGGCTCTGCTCCTGCTCGTAGAGGCTCTGCGCGGCGCAGAGGAACGCGACGTACACGCGGATGAGCGCCGCCTTGAGGCGCCGGCCCGGCGCGCAGATGCCGATGTAGAGGCGCCCCGGATCGTCGTCGGACGGCTCGCGCTCGAGAGAGAAGAAGTTGTTCCCGATGTCGAGACCGGGGGGAGGGAAGACGTTCACCTTCCGCAGGAAGAGGCTGTGCACCTGGGACGCAGCGGCCCGGATCGTCGCGGTCGACGCGACCACCTTCGGGCGGATCTTCCGGCCCGAGGCGTCCTCCCACGTGCAGAGCTCGTCGATCGCCGTTTCGTAGAGGCCGACGAGCGTCCCCAGCGGTCCGCTGATCAGATGGAGCTCGTCCTGGATGATGAGATCCGGCGGGCGGAGCGGCAGTTGGGGGACGGTCTTCGCGGGCGGTCTCGTCGTGCTTTTCGGGTGGGAGCTGCTGTCCTCGATCTCGGGGGAGCGGAAGCCGTGGCGCTCGCAGTAGCCGTCGACGGCGCCGAACAGCATCCCGACCTCGCCCTTCCACGGCATCTGGGCGAACTTGTCGACGGTGGCAATGAGCATCGACGGCAGGCGGCGGTAGATCTCCTCGTCGACGACGACGACCGGGAGCCCCTCGTCAGGGGCGTTCTTCTTGCCGAAGAGGCACTGGCCGGCGAGGTCGCCGCAGAACGTGAGCGTCCGCGCTGACCCGCCGGGGAACACGTCGCTCTGTAGGTTCCTTCCTGGCTCGATCCGGCTCCCGCACCACGGGCAGGCGGTAAGCTGGTACGGGGAGCCCGAGCCGGCGAGGGTGAAGCTCTCCTCATTGCCCCGGAGGAGCCGGACGGCCTCCGCCGCCTCGGTCGTCCGGTTCGGCGTCGTCTTCTGCCCCACCCAGAGCCCGATGCGGAACGGCGTCTCGCCGAATCGTCGGTCGCCACGCCCGATCGCTGCACGTCGGATCGACTCGCACGCGCACAGGAGCGCCGTCGCGCGCTGGAACTGCTGGATCGT
This sequence comes from Thermoanaerobaculia bacterium, assembly GCA_039919545.1. Taxonomy (GTDB): domain Bacteria; phylum Acidobacteriota; class Thermoanaerobaculia; order UBA5066; family UBA5066; genus JBDSFL01. Next base: position 2,265 of record JBDSFL010000619.1, read on the forward strand.
GAGTAGGCGAAGCGTGTAGCGCATCAGCACGGCGAGACCCGGCTCGCTCGCGCGGCCGGCGACCGGCGGCTGAAGGCGACGCAGCGCCATCGTGAAAGCCGCGAGGCCGAGGTACGCCTCCGTCTTGCCACCGCCCGTCGGGAAGAAGAGGAGGTCGGCGACGGCGCTCGGCTCCGGCGAGCGGTCCGCGTGGTCCGGCCGGGTGAGCGCCGGGAGGTTCAGGAGGATGAACGCGATCTGGAACGGGTACCACCGCCGGTTCGAGGGGACGTCGATCTCCTTTTCGAAGTTCGGGTCCTCGTCCCGGCGGCGACGCTCCGAGTAGAGGGCGTGGGTCCGCTGGAGCCACATCGCCTCGTTCAGGAAGCGGAACGCGTCGAGCGCGACCGCATCGTCCTCGAGGAGCTTCAGCCCCTCGTCGATCCGTCGCAGGTTCTCTCGCGCCTCCAGGACGGTGACCTTCGCGGCGTCAGAGAAGCCAGCGAGGCGACTCGCCGGGTCCTTGAGCGCCTTCTCCCGTCCGTCGATCCACGCCTTGTAGGCGATGACCAGGGGGCCGAGCTGCTTCCGGACGGAGCCAGCTTCGAGCGTAGCCAACTCCTTCATGTCGAGGACGAGCCCCTCGAGCTTCCCGAAGGCGGGGTCGATGTCGGCGTCCGCAACCGTCGGCGGGGTGCTTCGAGGCACCTCGGTGGTCGGCACGACGCGCGTCTCGATGCTCGTCGCGAGCCCCGGCTTCTCGACGCTCGCGCTCGCGTGGACGGCGACGCCGTGGCCGACCGCGAACTCCACCGTCGCCCGGTAAGCCATGTCGAGCCGCGACTCCTCGAGGGCGACGGCCGGATCTGCACCCGCGCCGCGAGGACGAAGGAACGCGCGACGCTCGAAGACGGCGGCACCGGCAAGCCCACTCACGCGGAGACGCGGCTGGAACACGAAGCTCTCGTCCTTCGGCCGGCCAACCGCCTGCTCGTTCACGAGGAAGAGTGTCACGACCCAACCGTGGTCGCGCTTCCGGATGCGCCCCCGCACAACGACGACGGGGGCCGCCGGATCCAAGGCTGCCAAGCGGATCGGCCCCTCCTTCAGCGCGAGGTCCACTCCACCCTTACGCGGGTACCGACGCCAGACGAGGAGGGCCTTCCCGGAGTCCGGATGCGTGAGCGACTCCGACTCCTCGCGGAGGTACTGCCCCCAGCTCGCCTCCACGCGGATCGCCGTCGCCTCGCCCGACACGCAGAACGTGAACCCGATCGAGGACGGCAGCGTCGCCTGCGAGACGAGGACGTCCTGGTCGGCCTTCCCCTCGTCCCCAGAGTCATCGCCGCCTTCAGCGAGCTCGTCAGGGATCGGAGGGACGTCTTCATCCTCATCGTCATCCGACGTAGGGCCTGCTTCAGGCTGGGCAGCCTCGCTCCCCGGGTGATGGAGCGGCGCGAGGACACCTACGAGGTACCGGTCTCGCACATTCCGCTCGGAGATCTCCTCGGTTTCTCCACCGGCTGGACCCTGAAGGTCGTTCAGGGCCAGCTCTAGGAGACGTGCCCGAAGAACGGTGTCCGATTCTCGCGGTGTCAGGGCGTCAGGCATACGCTTCTCACTCTACGCGTTCGCAGGGGGACGACAAGCATGAGGATGTGCACCGTCGAGAAGACGGCGCGCCTCCGGGTCGCAGGTCAAAACAGGCTCTCATTTGTTCGACCTTCGCCGCCCTTGCCACGCGGAGCCCTTCTCGCCCTCTTCTCAGGTAACCCCTGTCTAACCTCTTCCGCATATCGTTCGTGGTTAAGCTGAACGAGTCGGTCGAGACTCTCTATTCGGGCGATCTCACTCAAGGTGAAGCGAACGCCCTGCTTCGTCTCGTGAAAACCGTGGCCAAGGTTCAGATCATCCCAGCCGTAGGCCTTCGCAATCTGTTCGTCCATCTCGACGTGAAGGCTTCGGAGTGTTCGAATATCCTCTGAGGTTTCGTCGACGTCATGGAAGCGGTTATAGGTCTTCGTCAGCCCCTCTTGTCGGCCGCGCATGATTGACAGGCGGTGAACGTCATAGCGGCTGCCGATGTCTTCGAGAGCTGACGCGTCCCGCGGAAAAGGGAAGGTCTCGAAGCAATCAGAGGGTGCGTACATCGGCCGGGTCTCGAGCGTTGATCCATAGCAGAGCATCCATTCTTCGTGAAAGGCGTTCTGTAAAAATGCCAGACCCGCGTTCATGGCCCAGGAAAAGACATTCAGTCTCTCGTTGTAGACCCAGCCTGCGGGCGCAAATGCGACAGCGAAATACTTGCTGACGCGAGAAACAACGAGGACCCGCTCCAGCGTTGCAATTGCGGCATAGAGTCCCGGGCGTTTCTCCCCATGAAGCCACCACCTTTGAGGTAGTGGTTTACGTAGGACGAATTCTCCTTTGTCGTTAACTCGTTCCCGCTCTGGTTTCACCTTTTCCCGAACAATTCTCATGACGTCCGCATACGCCTCAGCCCTTTCGAGAGGCCAGTCGTGGAAGTTGATAACCCACCGGCTGGGAGATTGATCTGGGCGTGATGTCAGGTCTTCGCCATTGAGATATGGATCAAGAACCTCACGATTCCGTGGGTCTCTCAAGATGAGTGACTTTGCTTCCTCAGGGGAAACTACAAAACCCATGCCCTGCGTTTTTACGCCCTCAAAGCAGACGAGCTTGTTGACTTCGAGTGCCTTAGGCTTACCAACAACCCGACTAGAGGTTGTCAGGAACGCCGTAATCCTTTCGACGGTCTTGTCGTCTAGACTTACGCTTCCCGTCCAGCCGCCCTTTCGAAGCCATAACTTGGCAATCTGTAAGTTCGCTTGCCCAGGCCACTTACTGTTTGGGGCAGCTCGATAAATTGTACATCCGCGGTCTAGAAGTTGCTCGAGGCTAATTTCACGTGTGTCGCCCTGGGCGACTGTGTTTGTGGCTAGCAGCCCAGCGCATCCACCGCTCACCAGGAGGAGTTCCATTCGTAAGAAGAAGTATGCGCAGAGGTCCCCTCGTCCTCCGGTAGGAATGCTCAAGTATCGGGACTTCAAGAAAACTTGATAGTCCTTCCCCAGTCTTCCGCTGATCAGCGTCCCGCCCATGAATGGTGGATTTCCGACGAATGCGCTGAACCCCCCCCCTTTACCATTACCTCTGGAAACTCCAGTGGCCAGTGGAACGGGCGGCGCCGCTGGCTTCGAAGAACCGGTGTGCCAATCACCTTAGCGAGGTCAGGGGACACTAGGGCCGCGGTCGCATGACGGATCGCCTCGTCTCGGCCGACGTCCCCGATCTCCGCCGCGACGAGCTGGTCCGCTGCAGCCTTGAGGCGGCCCATCTTCTCCTCGGCCTCGGCGAGCAGCCCCTCTTGGGCCGCCACGTGTTCGATGGTGTCGCCGTCCATCGACTCGATGCGCAGGCGCGTGTCGATGGCATGGTCGATCAGATCGTCGAAGGACACCTGCTGCGAGATCGTTTTCTGCACCGGCCCATCGGCCAGACTGAACCGCTTGAGTTGATCGAGACTCGTGATGCCGAGCAGGGAGTCTCCGCAGCGGATGCAGTGGTCGAGGAACGTGAACGGCTTGTCCTTCGCGAGGGTGAGGAGCCACAGCGAGAGCTTCGCCATCTCGACCGCGAGTGGGTTTACGTCCACGCCGTAGAGGCAGCGCTGGGCGACGATCCGACGCGCGTAGGCGAGGCGCTCCTCGGGGTCCTTCGGGATCAGCCGCTCTTCGGGAAGTCCCGCCGAGACGTCACCCTCGGGAGTCAGTCGCACTGCTCCGGGATTCGCCGCCTCAAGGGCTTCCCACGCCTCCACGAGCCGCTCTGCGAGGTATCGGCAGACCTGGACGAGGAAGGCCCCGGAACCGCAGGCGAAGTCGCAAATCTTCAACGCGAGGATCTCAGCTGGAGACCGGAGCTTCCACTCCTCGCGTGGCTTCCCCTCGGAAGGGCCTTCGTAGACGAGCGGCTCGAGGGCGTACCGGACGACGGGTTCGGTGAGGCTCCGGGGCGTGTACTGGGTGCCAGATGAACGGCGGTCGGTTCCCTCGGTGACGTAGACGCTTCCCGCGCGAATGATCGCCGCGTAGCCGAAGCTGTCGTCCCGGATCAGGGGGGCGAAGGGGCGTAGGCGCTTCCAGAGCGCCGCGCCCTCTTCGCCCGAGCCGCAGGCAGTGATGTACCGGCGTTCGTCTTCAGGCGTGAGCGGCTCGTCGAGGAGCCGCTTGAGCGCTTTGGCGTTGCGCTTTGTCGACTCGACAAGGGAGTCGACGAGCGCATCCGTCCCCTTCAAACGGAGCTGCTCCAGCTCGGATAGCGAGACTTCGGGCTCGTAGTCGCGGTTCTTCGTGTTGGACCCCGCGAGACCGAGCGTCGGCTCCTTCGCCCGCCGCGCCGTGTGGTCGAGGAGACCCTCGTACACGTGGCCGATCTGTTCGATGTCGAGGGCCCGGAAGCTGAGCCTGCGCGCCTCTGCCGGCCCACCACCGGGGAGCTTCACCTGGAGGAGCTGGAGCGCCTCGAGGAGGTGCAGGACCGCGCGGTTGCTGACGGGGAGGGGGTCGGCCGACTCCCCGCGCCAGGCGGTGCCGGGCGTCCGGCCCTCGAGAAAGGGGAACCGATCGGGGTCGAAGAGGTTCCCGCCGTAGGGCGGCACGACGAGCCGCTCGTGGCTAATCCCGCCGTGGACGGCGCGGAAGGTCGCGAGGAGCCGGCACCAGGCGTCGTGCCGCCGCTCGAGAACGTCCTCGCCGTGCTGGTCCGCCGCCTCACGCAGCTGGTCGCGGAGCGTGGAGACGGCGTAGTGCTCGTCGTAGAGCGGGTCGCCGAGGAGAAGGAGGCCGCGCTCCTCGGCGCAGAACAGGAAGACGAGCCGCATCATGATCGTGAGCGCCGCCTCGTAGAGGTCAGTCTCGGCGACGTCGCCGAGGAGGGCGCGGCCGTGGTCGTGGTCGGCCCGGTCGAGCGACTCGACGAGCAACTCGACGGCCTTCCGCACCTGGTATCCGAGGCGGTCGGTGACGTCCTGCTGGTCGGTGGCGCTCTGGGTGAGGAGGGCCTCCAGAGTCTCCGCCTCCGCGACCGCGAAGAACCGCTCCGCGCCGAGGAGGCTCCGGAACGACTGGAGCGTCACGCGCTCCTCGAGCCAAAGTGCGGCATACCACGAGGCGTAGCCGGTGGCCTCGTCGTGCGGCGCGTCGACGAGCATCCAGCGCTCGCCGTTCGTCACGAGGCCGAGCCGGACGCCGGTCGCCCGGAGGAGCTCCGCCATGCGTGACGCCGGTGACGCCTTCCACACCTTTCCCCTGATCGGCTTCTCGAGGTCCTGCGTCGGCGGGTAGACCTGCACGAGGAGACGGCGCAGCTTCGAGGAGGGTTCCGCAACGACGAGGTCCGGCCGGAGCGTCTCGCCATGCTCGGGGAGCGTGACGCGGATCGCTTCGGGGATGGCCTGCCCGCTCTCGACGGAGTCGTCGCGGATGCCAAGGATCTCGCGGAGCACGAAGCGAACCCAGTTGTCCTGGATGTTGGCGCGACCCTTCTCGACTCCGGCCTGCCACTCCTTGTACCCGGACCGGACGGTCCCGACGAGGAAGGGCTCGAGCCCGTCGAGCCCCTGGGGGAAGGCCTTCAAGAGGACGGGAAGGCTCAGGAAGGGGCCGGAGACCTCGAGGAGTCTGAGCCATTCGGCGTGGTGGCGTGCGATGGACATAGCGACTTAGGGGCGAGCGAGGCGCTCGGGCAGGAGGAGGGTGACCGCAATCGGAAACATGCGCGGCTGCTGGTCGGCGAAGCGCGCGGCGATCGCCGCGACCTCGCGCTCGGTCTCGCCCGGGATGTCGCGGAGGCGCTGGCGGAGGGCGTCGATGTTCCGGCCGTGCTGCTGGCGCTCAGGCTCTGTCCAGCCCTCGAAGAGCGAGGGCTGCATCAGCTTCGGTGACTCGAAGCCGGCGATCTCCCCCGCGATCGTGCGGGAGAGTTCCGCGAGGATCGTGCGGATGTCGCCCGTCTCCTTCTCCAGGCGCTCCGCGAGGAGCTTCTCGAGGCCCTTCGTCCGCTCCCGCATCCGGGTCTCGAGTGCGCGGGCGACGGCGCTCCGATTGGTACCGTACTGCGCGACAAGCCGATCGCGGATGCTCGCCGGCACCGCGCGCGGGAGACCGGCGTCGATCGCCTTCTGCGTTTCTCCGACGTTGAGCGCGACGAACTTCCCGTCGCGCAGCGCCCCCGCTGCCTGGATGATCTCCTCGTGGAGGCGGTGGCGGTCGCCGCCGATGACGACCAGGCGCGAGTAGGCGACGATGACCGGGTCGCGCAGCTCGCTGTCCTTGGCGAGGCGCGCGGTGATGCGGTGGAGCTTGCGTTTCCCCTCGGTCGCCCAGACCTCCGCGCGTAGAAGGCGGAGGGCCATTTGGACGAGGCGGTGGTTCAGGTGCGCGAGGACGAGGTCGTCCCGCCCAGTCGCCGTGTTCGGGTCGAACACGAGGAGACGCGTCTCCCCGGTATGGGGGTGGACGAGCCCCTCGGCGGACAGGGCCCAGCTCCCCGAGAGCGAGGGGAGGCGGTAGGCCCGCTCGCCGCCCGCGAGCTTCATCGGGATGAGGGAGGGCTGTCCGGCGAGCTCGAGCGCGACCTCGACGACCTTCTCGACGTTGGCCGGATCGAGACGCAGCTCGCGCCGGGTATCGTCGAGCTGCTCGCGCAGCTTCTGAATCTGGCGGCTGACGTCGCGCTCGAACTTCAGCATCCGCCGGGCTGGCTCCGCCTCGCGCTCGGCGACCGTCGTATCGAGGGTCGTGCGGCGACCGAGCATCGCCTCCTCGACCTGCCAGGCGATGACCGGCCCGACCTTCCCGAGGTCCTCTCGAATGCGCTGGACCTTCTCGGCGGCGCGCATGAGGAACTCGAGGTCGCCCTCGAGGTCCCCGGCGGGTATGGGCGTGGCTCCGCGCCGCGCCCGGTATCCGTGGCCGACGAAGTGGAAGATCTGCACCGTCTTTGCGCGCTGGCCGTGACGGTCGATGCGGCCGTTCCGCTGGAGCATCCGGTTCGGGTTCCACGGGATCTCGTAGTGGATGAGCCGCGAGCAGTGGTTCTGGAGGTCTATCCCCTCGGAGGCGGAGTCGGTCGCGAGGAGGATGCGCACCGGGCTGGTCTTCGGGTCGTACTGGAAGGCGGCCTTGACCGTCTCGCGCTGCTCGGGGTCCATCCCGCCGTAGAGGAGCATGAGGCGCTCGCCGCCGAACCCCTCGACCGCGAGCATCTTCTGGAGCCAGCTCTGCGTGGCCCGGTACTCCGTGAAGATGATGACGCGCTCGTCGTTCCACTTCCCGCCCGGCTTCAGGGTCTCCTTCAGCCACGCGAGGAGCATCTTGGCCTTCGCGTCGCGCTGGCTCGTCGCCCGCTCCGCCCAGGCGCGCATCTGTCGCAGGAGCTTGGCCTCCTCGTCTGAGACCTCGCGGAACAGCCGGGAGGCCGCGTCGATGGCCTCGGTACTCGCGGACTCGTATCGCTCGTCGTCGCCGAACTCTTCTTCCACGCGTTCGACCTGACGCTCGAGGATGCTCCGGGTCGGGCTCGTCTCCTTCTTCTTGCGGGCGTTCTTGAGGGACGACTCGTGCTGGTCGAGCGTCGTGAGGAACGCGGCGGGACTCGAGAAGAGGCGCTTCTTGAGCGTCTTCAGGACGAACTCCGTCGCGAACCGCTCGGTCTGGTTCCGGCAGCCCGCCTCGCGGAGCTTCGTGTAGCGCTCGAGCGCCTGGTGGACCTCGCGCTCCTCGTCCGGGTAGGCGATCTCGAGGGGCTCCAGGACGGGCGTCGGGAAGCGCGGAGAGCCGTCCCACTTGGGCGGCAGCTCCGACTTGAGGCGCCGCACCATGACGGTCTCGAGCTGCGTGCGGTCTGGCTCCGTGTCACGCGCGAAGCGCTGGCTGTCGAGCAGCTCGAGGAGGGCTGAGAAGCTCTCCTTGTAGCCGTTGTGCGGCGTCGCCGTGAGGAAGAGCTTGTGCTCGAAGTGGGGGGCGAGGAGCCGCAGCGCCTGCGTGCGCTGGGAGTCGACGGCGTATTTCCCGCGCCCGGCCGGGGCGCAGTTGTGAGCCTCGTCGACGACGAGGACGTCGTAGCGCCG
>JBDSFL010000644.1:0-3610 GCA_039919545.1 Thermoanaerobaculia bacterium
CACGATGACCTTGTCGGAGGTCAGCGTGATCGGCGCGAAATTCAGGATCGATTTCACGCCCGCTTCCGTCAGCGCGCGTGAGACCTCTGGCGCTGCTTCTGCCGGTACGGCGATCACTCCGATCTCGGCGGGTTTCTCCTTCAGCGAGGCGGCGAGCTCCGCGAAGCTGCGGATCGCCACTCCGGTTCGTGAGCGCCCCCCGATCTTGCGACCGTCCACGTCGAACAGCTGCGCCACGCGGAAGCCTTCGCTGTTGAAGTTGCGCGAGTCGGCCAGGGCCTGACCGAGGTTGCCCGCGCCCACGATGACGATCGTCTTCGTGCGGTCGAGGCCCATCAGCCCCTTGAGCCGCGCCTTCAGCTCACCCACGCGGTAGCCCACGCCGCGGATCCCGAACTCCCCGAACTGCGCGAGATCCTTCCGGATCTGAGCCGAGTTCAGGCCGAAGCGTTCATCCAGCGAGTACGAGGAGATCGTGCCAACGCCTTCCGCTTCCAGGATCCTGAGACAGCGCAGGAGCAGGGAGATGCGATGGGTCGTGGCTTCCGACACAGGATCCCGCCGATCCTTCGCGATCTTCCCTCCCTTTCCTTTCGGCGGGAGGGGATCCTTGATTTCAGCGGGGGAGTCCAAGAGGCAACGACGACGCGGCAGACCGCGTGAGCTCGATGAGCCAGCCAGGGAACAGACCGAGCACGAGCATGCCGATCGCGGAGAGCACGTAGGCGGCGCCGGACATCACGTCTTCCGGAGGCTGCGCGTCCGCCCGGATCGGTTCCTTCATGAAGAGCGTGTACACGACGCGGAGGTAGTACCCCACGGAAACCACGCTGCCGAGCACGCCGATGAGCGCCAGCGGGATCATCCGCGCCTCCACGGCGGCGCGAAAGATGAAGAACTTGCCGATGAAGCCGACCGTGGGCGGAACGCCCGCGAGAGAGAGCATCGCGAGCGAGAGGATGCCGGCCGCCACAGGCTGGCGACGGCCGATCCCGGCCAGGTCGGCCAGCGGGTGCGGCTCGCGCTCGCCGCGGGAGAGGACCGCGAGCGACAGGAACGCCGCGGCGTTCGTGACGAGATAGCCAGCGAGGAACACCAGGACACCCTGGAAGGCGTCGTCGTTGAACACGGCGAGCCCGATGGCGACGTACCCCATCTGGGCGATGCCCGAGTACGCGAGCATCCGCTTGATGTCGCGCTGCGAGAGCGCCACCACGTTCCCGAACAGGATCGAGAGCACGGCGAGGATCGACAGCAGCGGCCGCCACGGCGCGCTCAGCCCGAGCGGATAGAAGGCGTGGAGGAAGCGGACGAGAACGACGACCGCCCCGGCTTTAGGAGCGGTCGAGAGGAACGCGACGGCGGGGGAGGTCATCCCCTGGTAAACGTCGGGCGCCCACGAGTGGAAGGGCACGAGCGCGATCTTGAAGGCGAGCGCGGCGACGACGGCCAGGATGCCGACCTTCAGCATCGGGTCGAAGGCCAGCTCGGGTGCGGTCGCCAGGCCGATGATCTTCGTGAGGTTCGTGGTGCCGGTGCGCCCGTAGATGGTCGCCACGCCGAACAGCAGGAACGTGCTCGCGAGCGCGCCCACCAGGAAGTACTTCATCCCGGCCTCGACGGCCTGCGGGATGTCCCGATACCAGGCGGCGAGGATGTAGAGGGCGAACGACATCAGCTCGAGGCCGATGAAGATGACGAGGAGGTCGCTCCCTTTCACCATGAGCATCAAGCCCGCGGCGGACCAGAGCAGCAGCGCGTAGAACTCGCCCTGATTCCGCCCGTCCCTTTCGAGGAGAGCCGAGCCCCAGAGCACCGCGAAGGCCACGCCTGCGATCGCCAGCAGGTCGATGAAGCGCGTCAGGTTCGAGGTCTCCATCGCGGCCGAAAAGAAGCTGCCCGACGCGACGGACTCCGCGTACAGGGCCACGGCGAGGCCGCCGAGGGTGATCGCGGGGAAGGTGGGGCGGAGGCCGCGGGCGAAGGCGTCGAGGAGGATGAGGAGCGTCGCCACGCCGCACAGGATCAGCTCGGGTGCGACGGCCAGGAGGTCTGCGGGAGACACGTTCACGAATCCAGGCACGGCGTCAGCGCTTCCTTTCGGGAGAGGCGGGGGTTCCAGCGAACGGCAGGAAGGCTCCGCTCACGGCAGCATCCTCAGATGCGCGATCTGAACCACGTAGCTGACGGACGTCTCCACCATGCGGAGCAGCGGGGCCGGGTAGACGCCCAGGATCACGATGAGCGCGACCAGCGGCAGCGCTCCGGCGAGCTCCCAGCCGTTCATGTCCGTGAGGCCGCGATTCGCGTCCACCGTCATCGGACCCCAGAAGGTTTTCTGGATGAGCGTGAGCAGGTAGATGGCGCCCAGGATCATCCCGGTGGCGGCGACCGCGCACCAGATGACGTTCACCTTGAAGACGCCTCCCAGGATGAGGAACTCGCCGATGAAGCCGTTCAGCCCGGGCAGACCGATGGAGCCGAACGTGGCCACGAGAAACAGGGCCGTCGTGATCGGCACCTGCGTGGCGATGCCGCCGTAGTCGGCCATCTCGCGTGTGTGGCGGCGCTCGTAGAGCACGCCCACGAGCAGGAACAGGAGCCCGGTCGTGAGGCCGTGCCCGATCATCTGGAAGATCGCGCCGGACACGGCCATCGCGTTCCCCGCGAAGAGGCCGAGCACCACGAGAGCGAGGTGGCTGACCGAGGAATACGCCACCAGCTTCTTCATGTCCTTCTGAACGGCGGCCACCCACGCTCCGTAGACGACGCCGATGAGCGCGAGGATGGCGATCAGCGGAGTGAACCGCGACGAGGCGTTCGGGAAGAGCGGGATGGCGAAGCGCAGGAGGCCATAGGTGCCGAGCTTCAGCATCACGCCGGCCAGGATGATCGAGCCGCCCGTGGGCGCCTCGACGTGGGCGTCCGGCAGCCAGGTGTGCAGCGGCCAGAGCGGCACCTTCACGAGGAAGGCGAGGGCGAACGCGCCGAAGAGCAGAGCTTCGACACTCGGCGAAAGGCTCCAGCCTCCGGAGAGCGACGCGCGCGTCCACTCGAGCACGGAGAAAGTCTGGATTCCGGTCGCCTTCGCGTGCACGCCCGCGACATACAGGATCGCCAGGAACATCAGCAGCGAGCCGACGAACGTGAAGAGGAAGAACTTCATCGCCGCGTAGATGCGGCGCTTGCCGCCCCACACGCCGATGATCACGTACATCGGGACGAGCATCAGCTCCCAGAAGACGTAGAACAGGATGCAGTCGAGCGCGACGAGGCTCCCGAGCATCCCGGTCTCGAGGATGAGGAACGAGGCGACGTAACCCTTCCAGCGCTCGATCTTCTGGCCCGACGAGACGAGCAGCACGCAGAGCGTGAGCAGCGTGGTGAGGAGGATGAGCGCGAGCGAGAGGCCGTCGATGCCGAGCAGATAGCGGATCCCGAACCGCGGGATCCACGGCTTGTCGACGCGAAACGCATCGAAGGCCTCCATGCCGCCGATGCGCGGGTTGAAGCGCATGGCGATCAGCACCGAGAGGACGAGCGTCGCGGCGGAGGTGACGAGGCCGACGGTGCGGATCGCGACCTTCGCCCGAGAGGACAGGAGCAGGAC
>JBDSFL010000658.1:0-6284 GCA_039919545.1 Thermoanaerobaculia bacterium
CGACGGGGCGCGTGCTGCCAAGGGTCTGAACCCCTCTACCTGAAGTAGGAGTCACCGTTGAGCCTCGAGTTTGGTCGCCCTGGTAAAACCTTGTCACTCTGCCTGTCGGTGATTACTGCTGTCGCGGTCCTCGGATCCGGGAGGGCTCTCGGGCAGTCGCCGGCGGTCACGAATGGCCTCAGCTGGCTTTCCAAGAATCAAAACCTCAACGGGAGTTGGGGTGGCATCGCCGAGATGTCGCCGCGCGACACCGCACGGGCCATCCAGGTGCAGCTGCTCCTGAAATCAACGAGCGGCACGATCCAGTCGGGCCTGTCCTGGCTCGGGAACCAGCACGCGCTACCTGCGAATGAGTTTCTCGCCGAGAAGGCCATGGCTCTGCGTGTGGCCGGAGTGGATCCGACCCTCGTTCTGCAGCAGCTCTCAGCGCAGCACTCGAACGTGACATCGGACTACGGCGGGTTTGCAACTCACAACGGAAACACCTACGACTCCGCGCTCGCACTCGAGGCCTTCGCGGCCCAGGAATCAACCTACTCGAGCACGCTCGGGAGCGTCGTTTCATCGCTCCTCGCTCGTCAGAACGCCGACGGTGGCTGGGGGCTGGACAAGGGATTCGACAGTCAGCCCGCATACACGGCTGAGGTCCTTGCAGCGATCACGTCACTCCGCAGCGTCCAGCCGCCCCCGGCTGTGGTCACCCGGGCCCAGCAGTATCTCGTCGGAAAGATCCAGAACGATGGGAGCGTCGCCCCAGGCGATCTCATCAGCACCGCCCTCACGTACCGCGCGCTCGCGGTTTCGGGCTACCCGGTGTCGTCGCTTCCGGTGTCCCCTCTGACGTTCTTGCCAAAACAGCAGCTTCCGGACGGCTCTTGGCTCTCGGATGCCTACGTCACTTCGAGAGTCCTTGAGGCATTTGCATCCAACAAGGCGAACCTCGTCATCACGAGTTTCAAGCCCAGTCCCGCGGCGACAACGGATGGCTCGACGGTCACCGCGACAATCACGATCGCAAACACGGGAACCGTAGCCACCTCGGCGACAACCGTCACCCTCTCCGTCGGAACCCGTACGCTGGGCTCCACAAGTGTGCCCGGCCTTGCGCCCGGTGCGATCGCAGCGCCTTCCATTTCCTTCACGGTCTCGCAGCTCAACGGAACGCAGACCCTTGCCGCCGTGGTCGACCCCGCCAACACGATCGACGAGCTTCGAAAGGACGACAACCAGGCGACTGCAACCCTCACGGTCACCGGCAAGCCTGACCTCGTCATCTACGCCACCGACATCTCGGTTACGCCTTCGCGGCTCCAGCCCAACCAGGCCGCGCAGGTCCTCGTGACCATCCACAACCAGGGACAGGGAGACGCCTCGAACGTCGGCTATGTCCTCTACGACAGCTTCAGCGGCGGCCAGACGCAGCTCGCCAAGGCCACGATCGTGTCGATCGCAGCGCTCGGCTCGCAGACGGTATCCGTCCCGGTCTCCCTGGCCGGAGGCACCCACACCCTCAGCGCGATTGCCGACCCGGACCACCTCATCGTCGAATCCGACGAGTCGAACAATCAGGCGACGAAAGTCGTCACGGTCAATACGGTTTCGAACGTCGACCTTGCGCTCGGCTCCGGACGCCTCACCGTGACCCCCACCCGGCCGACGGCGGGGCAGACCGTCACGCTCGTTGCCACCGTTCTCAACAACGGGACGGATCCGGTCCAGTCCACCCTCGCCTTCTACGACGGCGTTCCCGGCTCCGGGGGCCTCCAGATTGCCTCTTTCCCGATCTCCATCGGCGGGCAGTCCGGGACCCAGGTCACGAAGACGTACACCGTGACGGCATCCTCTCAGGTGATCTACGCCGTAGCGGATCCCGACAACACCGTTCCGGAGATCGACGAGACGAACAACGTCGCGTTCGTCACGCTCACCGATCAGGTCGTCGACCTCACCATCCGCACCGACGGCATCGTCCTTCCTCGCGTCCTACCGACGGAGGGCCAGAACGTCACTGGCCGGGTCGTTGCCCGCAACATCGGTCTCCTGCCGGCGAGCCACGTCGAGGTGGTCTTCTATGACGACGTCCCGGAAGCCGGCGGCGTCATCGTCAGCGACACGTTCGTGGACCTCCCCGCATCAGGCACCGCCGTCGTGTCAGCGACGTGGAAGGTCCGGGCCGGGCAGCATTTCGCGACCGGTGTCGTCAATCCGACCAAGGCCATCGCGGAGACCGATTACACCAACAACCGGATGAGCCGGCTCTACACGACCGCGGGCAGCGGTCCCGACATCTTCGTCGACATGACCCAGCGCGCCAACCCGGCGGCATCGATCGACCTCTCGGGTCTGACCGTGAGCCCGGCGAATCTGACCGTGTCCGGAACGGTTCGCGCCACCGTGCATCTGAACGGCGTCACGCGGCCATTCGCTGTCACGGTTTTCGAAGACGTGGACGGCGACGGTGCCTTCAATCCTGTGGTCGACAATGCGCTCGGAACCACGATCGTCCAGCCGATCACCGACCCTCAGGTCGTGCAGATCCCCGTGCAGGGGACGGTGCGCTTCGCACCCAGCCATCTCTACCTCTATCTCGATAGCGGCAACGCCATCAGCGAGATAAACGAAGCGAACAACTTCGTCGACTTCAGCAGCGCCTGTCAGAGCTCTGGCTTCACGATGAGCCCGCTCCGCAAATGGAGCGCGACGGGGCTCCGGTCAAACCAGTTCTCCCCGGTCGCCCGATTCATCGATACCAACAACGACGGCGTCATTGACGAGAACGACATCCCGGTCGTTGTTCATCAGTCGAACGGAAATGTGTTCGCCCGACGCGGCGATACCGGCCAGCCGCTGTGGGTGCACGGGGGGGTCTCCAGGGGATTCGGTCCCGCCATCGGCGATGTGGACGGAGACGGGCACACCGAGGTCATCGCGCACGCGGACGAGCACCGGCTGATCTGCCTGGCGGATGACGGCACCGTCAAGTGGACGAGTGCGCCGCTCGATCGCGATCCGCTCTGGGACTTTGTGCTCTCGACCAGCGGCGGCTTCGTGGAATACCAGTACACGGGCACCCCGCTGATCGCCGATCTCGATGGGGATGGGCATCCGGAAGTCATCAGCGGACGCACGGTCTTGAACGGCGCCGACGGCACCGTGAAGTGGGTCGGATCGGGGGGGGCGGGTCGGGCGTGGGCCAATAATGGTCTCTTCTACAGCAGCTTCCCGGATCAGGAACAGCCGATCGCGGTCGATCTCGACGGCGACGGACAGCTCGAAGTCGTAGCTGGAAACACGGCCTATCGGGCAAACGGCAGCATCTACTGGTATCGCTCGGATCTGCCGGACGGTTACACAGCCGCGCTCTTCCTTCCGGGTGACCCCGTCCGGAAGGTGTGCCTCGTTGCAAACGGCAACATCTACCTCCTGAACGGGACGACCGGAGCGACGGTCTGGGGACCGATTCCCGTGCCGGGCGGCGCGATGATGGGCGGGGCACCGACCGTCTTCATGGACGGCGCCAACGGGCCCCGTCTCGGCATTGCGGGTGACGGGTACTACTCGGTTCTCGATGGCACGACCGGGACGGTCATCTGGTCCAAGCCCTCCTCAGCCGCCCTGGGCTTCAACACGGCCCTGAACTCCGCCACCGCCTTTGACTTCGGCGGCGGCATGACGCTCTCGTATCAGTCCATTGACACGTTCTGGATCTTCCGGGCGAGCGACGGGGTCGTCCTCTACCAGGAGGCCAACGTCGCTTATCCCTACTGGGCCGGAAGTCCCGTTGTCGCCGACGTGGATGGCGACGGGCGTGCCGATATCGTCATCCCCGGCCGAGAGGACGGAGTCGGGCTCCACGTCATCGGGGACCCGACCTGGAATGGGGCGCCTGCGGTCTTCAACGAGGCGACCTATCACGTCACCAACGTGGCCGAGAAGGGGACGATTCCCCAGCACGAAGCCGATTCGGCTTTCTCCAAGGTGTTCTACCGCGCGAACCCCTCGACGGTTCTGCCGGCTACCACGCTGCTTCCGAACCTGACGACCTCATACGTGCGCGCTGATACCACTCGCTTCCCGACCAGCGTGGCCATTACGGGGCGCGTCGGAAACGTCGGCGGCGCGTCCGTCCCCGCGGGAGTCTCGGTCGCATTCTTCAGCGGAAATCCCAGCACAGGCGGCGCGCTCCTTGGCACGGCGAAGACGCAGAGCGTCCTCTCCCCCTCGGGATACGAGGACGTCACCTTCACCTGGAACAGCCCTCCGGCGGGAACCTATACCTTCTACGTCATCGCCGACGACGACGGCGCGCACCACGGCACCGTTGTCGAGTGCAACGAGTCGGACAACACGGGCATCGGCACGGGCACCGGCTCCGGCAGCGGCGGTGGCGGGGGAACGACACTCACCGTCGACATCGCGACCATCAACACGAACTTCTTCGTGTCCGATCCTTTCCCACGCCAGGGCGACACGATTACGTTGGGCGCGTCCGCGCTTCTATTCGGTGCAATCGACGCCTCCAAGCTCTTCGCGCAGTTCTATCTGGGCGACCCGAAGAGCGGCGGGACGCCGATCTCGGGTCTGATTCCGGTCGTCGTCACGACGAGCCGTGGCCAGCAGTCGGGGAGCGTTTCGTCCAATTGGACCGTGAACGCTCCGGTCGGAGCCCAGAACCTCGTCTGCGTCTTTGATCCCCAGAACCTCATCGTAGAGGCGGACGAGACCAACAACTCCGCGGCGACGACGATCCAGGTTTCGACGACGACGCCGATTAAGACGATCGCAGGAGGGCTCACCCTGACGCCCCCTTCTGCCGAGGCGAATCGACCGGTCACGATCAGCGCTCTACTTCAGAACATCGGGAACGTCCCACTCACGAACGTCGTCCTCAACTATTCGGTGACGACGTCCGGGGGCGGAGGCAGCCCTCTGTTCAGCGGATCGGCGACGATCACGAGCCTTCCGAAATTCAACTTCGCGAACCTCACCGTGGGCACGTTCACGCCGACGACGAATGGGGCCTATACCGTCACGGTCACGTCTGCGGACCCATCGGTCACGCTCATCGTCGGCTCCAAGACGGTCACGATTGGTGCCTTCGCCGGTGCCACGATGACCGCGGTGCCCTCGCATATCCCCGTTTCTCTTCCCTTGGTGCAGTGTCATATCAACGTCTCGCGCACCAACACGATCGTGGTTCCCGATGATCCGCTCCAACCCGTCGTCAGGGCCACGCTCCAGAAGGGGCTCGACTGGGAGGCGCCGGTCGTTAAGGCGTACGCGTTCTCTTCGAATTGCTTCCGCTGCCACGTCCAGGCGCAGGGGCTCACGGGCCTGGAAGCGTCGCGGCAGGTCTCCGGTGTAACGGTCGACGACGCCGTCACGACGAGCGTCTTCAATCAGATGGTCAGCTTCCAGACCCCCGCGGGCGATTTCTATGGGGGTTCGTATCCGAAAACGACGGCGACCCTCGGCGCCTGGTCGCTCTCGTACTGGCACGACCAGGTTGTCGCCAAGCCCTACCTCATCAGGTCTCTCGACTATCTCGTCGGCGCCCAGAACAGCAACGGCAGCTTCGACTGCGACCACTGCTATATCTCATACGGCAACGTCGAAGCGATGACCATGATGAACATGATCGCGTTCGCTCGCGGTTACGACGAGACCCATGACCCGCGCTACCTCAATGTCCTGACCAAGGCCGTCGGATGGTGCCTGGCGACCGACTACCGGGCGAGCAGCGCATACGGAGCGGAGTACCCGGCCCGCGTCTCCATCGGGCTCTCGGCCGCTCTCCCGAAGATCACCGATTCGGGTCTCGTCTCGGCGATTCAGGCCCGGATCCAGACGATCAACGGGTATCTCAGATCGCTGCAAAACCCCGACGGCTCCTTCGGAACCCAAACGACTCCCGATTACCCGATCATCCGGACGGCGCAGACCCTCTACGCGCTCGCCCTCGCCGGAACCCCGGGAACCGACCCTCAGCTCCGAGCGGCGATTCTTTGGCTCGTGAACCAGCAGCGGCCGAGTGGCGGCTGGGTGGAGTTCAACTACGAACTTTCCCAGCCCGTGACCTGGATGGACGAAACGACGTGGGCCATGATCGCTCTGCCGGCTGCGTTCCTGAGGCTGGGGCAGTTCGATGTGGACTTGAACGTCACGCTTCCGCCCTCATCCCAGCTCGTTTCGAGCAGCGTCCCGGTTGCAAGCACGCAACAGGGAACGAACGGGACACAGGTGACCTGGCGTTTCCCGAACGTGACAGAGGCGGGGAACGATCT
>JBDSFL010000668.1:0-4271 GCA_039919545.1 Thermoanaerobaculia bacterium
GTGATCGTGCGGCTCGGCACGCGCGGCGTCATCTCTCAGGTGGAGCTCGACACGAGCCACTTCAAGGGGAACTTCCCCGACGCGGCCGCGCTCGAGGGCTGCGATGCCCCGGCCGCCGAGCTCGAATCGCTGACCGACCCGAAACGGGAGTGGACGACGATCCTCCCCGAGACGCCGCTGAAGGCGCACACGCGCCACCGTTTCGAGAAAGAGCTCGCCCCCGCGGGCGCCGTGACCCACGTGCGCCTGCGCAACTTTCCGGACGGAGGCATCAGCCGCATGCGGCTGCACGGCACGCCGGCGCTGCCCGCCGCGCTCACGGCGTTGAACGAAGAGTCTCCCGAGGAAGCGGCCGCTGAGCTGCTGCGCTGCTGCGGCTCGGTGCGCTGGGCCGCGGGCGTGGCCGCGCTTCGCCCCTTCGCGAGCCACCTCGATCTCTTCGCGGGCGCCGAGCAGCTGCTCGACACGCTCACGAGGGAAGACTGGCTCGAGGCCTTCGCCGCCCATCCGCGCATCGGGGATCGAGCGGCGCTGGCCGCCCGCTTCGGGAGCACGCGCGCGTGGGCGGAAGGCGAGCAGGCGAGCGCGTTGACGGCGCCCGATGCCCTGCTCGACGAGCTGGCGGCGGGGAACGCCGCCTACGAAAAGCGCTTCGGCCACGTGTTCCTCATCTGCGCCACCGGGCTCCCCGCGTTCCGGATGCTGGCGAGCCTGAAGGAGCGCATGACGAACCCGCACGACATCGAGCTCGCCACGGCGGCCGACGAGCAGCGGCGCATCACGCGCCTGCGGCTCGCAAGGCTGCTGGCATGAGCGCGATGGCGATCATGAGCCCGCCGCCGATGAAGGTGACGACAACATGAGCGCGATAACGACGCACATCCTCGACGTGTCCAGAGGCAAACCCGCGGCCGGCGTCGCCATCGTCCTGACGATTCGCGAAGGGGGCATCTGGCGCCAGCTCGGGCAAGGAACGACCGACGCCGATGGCCGCCTGCGATCGCTGCTGCCCGAGGGCGAGCCGCTGGCGGCGGGCACGTACCAGCTCTGGTTCGATACGGCCGCGTACTTCGGCCAGTCGGGCGCGCCCTGCTTCTTCCCCGAGGTCTCGGTCTCCTTCACCATTGCCGAGCCCGGTGGGCACTATCACGTGCCGCTCCTCCTGAGCCCGTTCGGCTACTCGACCTACCGGGGAAGCTGATGGAACCGCATGTCCACGAGTGGCTGCACCTCCTGCTGCGCTGGACGCACATCCTGGCGGCCATCATGTGGATCGGCGATTCGTTTCTCTTCATGTGGCTCGAGCGCGCGCTGCGCCCGCCCGATCCGCCGCGCGAGGGCGTGACCGGCGAGACGTTCATGGTGCACGGCGGCGGCTACTACCGGATGGAGAAGCGCCTCTTTTCGCCGGGGCAGATGCCCCCCGTCCTCCACTGGTTCAAGTGGGAGGCCATCACCACCTGGGCCAGCGGCCTCCTGCTCCTCATCGTGGTCTTCTATGTGGGCGGCAGCCTGATGCTCGTGGACACCAGCGCGCCGCATCTGCCGACGGCCGCGGCCATCACCGTGGGGCTGGCTCTGCTGCCGGTCTGCTGGTTCCTCTACGACGCGCTGTGGCAGTCGCCGCTGAAGAGCAGCACCGCGCTCGCGGGCGCGATCTCCCTCGTCCTCTTCACCGCTCTTTCCTACGGAGTGACGCGCGTCTTCATCGGCCGCGCGGCCTACATGCACGTGGGCGCGGTGCTCGGCACGCTGATGGTGATGAACGTCTGGGTGCGCATCCTGCCGAACCAGCGGCGGATGCTGGCGGCCGTGAGGCGCGGCGAGGCGGTGGACCAGACCCCGGGGCTCAACGCGAAGAAGCGCTCGACGCACAACACCTACATGACGCTGCCGGTGATCTTCATCATGGTGAGCAACCACTTCCCCACCACCTACGGCAGCCGCTGGAACTGGATCGCTCTGGTGGCGCTGTCGATCGCAGGCGCGTTGACGAGGCACTTCATGCTGGTGCGCACGAAGCAGGTGGCCTGGATGCTGGGCGCGGCGGCGGTGATCTTCGCCGCGGTGTTCTACCTCACGAGCCGGGGGTAGGGGGCGGAGGAAGGGGCGCCGATGCGGAACGCTCCGCCTCGATTCGCCGTCGCTCCTGGAACGCCCGGAAATTCTGCTCGGCCCAGACCTCGACGAGCGCCTGAGCGTCCTCGATGGAGCGATGCTTGTACACACCGGGAGGGAAACGCATCGGGCAGGTGCGCTCGGCGAAATCCCACACGCTTTCGATCGCGCGGAAGAGTGCCGGATCGCCGGGCTCACGCCAGGTGTCCTCCATCTCGGAGACGTCGCGGAACTTGCGAACCGGCATCACTCGTCTTTCAGCCCATAGCGAGCTTTCAGCGCCGCCGCATCGCCCCAGTCCTTGGGGCGGACGGTCCCCTTCTTCATGCGATAGAGGGTGAGCGGCGTCGCGACGGAGACCATCATCCCGTCAAATTCTACGCGCTGACTCTCGAGGTCCTCGAACCCGAACGCCTCGCCGAGTCGAGTGAGGATGTCCATCCGGAAGACTCCCTCCGGAGGCGCGTATTGCACGGCGGGGTATTCGCCGAGGAGATCCTCGGCCGTGATCTCGTCGATGTGAGGATCGTCGAACACGGAGTGAAGCGCGGCCCGAAGCCGTCCGATATTCTCGGCGCTCGGAGCAATGAAGATATCCAGATCCTCGGTCGCACGGGCGAGTCCGAGCAAGTTCACCGCGACGGCCCCGAAGACCAGGTACTCGACCCGTTCGCGCTCCAGCGCGGCGAGCACCCGCTTCGTCAGCTCAAAATCCACGAGACTCCCGGCGACGGGTGAGCTTCACCTGATCACGATACCAACACGCCTGAGCGGACGGCGAGACACCCGGCTCTCACTCGGGAAGCGCCCGACCCTGGATCTTCAGGAACGTCAGCTTGTCCCAGTAGCAGCAGATGGCGAAGGGTCTGGCCGCGGCGCACGACAAGGGAAAGAAGCCGCACCCGCGAAGCCCGAGCGGGTCGGACCACTCGATCCGCGTAGAACGCGGCAAGCGCGTCGGCATCGGCGCGATCGAAGGCCTCGACCCACGCTCGGACGAGCTCTCGCGGGCGCACCACGTCGCCGTCTGTTTTCGCCATGCGCGCGATGATACGAGCGGCCTGCCGCTCTGGCCCTATTGCCCTCTCCGGTTCTTCAGGATCTTCACGAACGAGCGCCCGCGCAGCTCCTCCAGCGTGATTCCCGTCCCAAGCACCTCCTCTTCCGGGATCGCTCCGCACGCGATGCCCCTCAGGAAGAAGTTGAGCAAGCCCTGACCCGTCGCCGCGTCGTCGAAGACGTCTCCCACCAGCGTCGCCTGCGCGGCTTTCTGGATGAAGTTGGTCAGCCTCTCCGACCCCGGCGCCAGGCTCTCCAGGAAGAAGCTGTACACCGCCGCATACCGCGTGACGAGCTGCGCGGGGTGCAGGTCCCAGCCCTGGTAGAACGCCGTCTCCAGCGAGTGGCGCACGTGGTCGAAGTGCAGCTTCCAGGCGCGATGGATCGCGCGCCGGTTCTCCAGGATCTGCTGCGGCGACAGCGCCTCGCCGTCCTTCGCCCGATGCACACCCACCGGCATCACGTTCGTCGCGCCGTCCGACATCATCAAGCCCGTGCCCGCGAGCGACACTTGCATCATCGACTTGGCAAAGTCGCATGCGGGATGCGCCATGTGCTGGTGCGCGGCCGTGATGTTCACGCCGGCGGTGTAGTCATACGTGCCGAAGTGCGCCGAGGTGCAGCGGCCCCGCGCGGCCGCCACCAGCCGCGGCAGCATGAGCCGGCCGTCTGCGCCGAGGATCGATTGCGGGGTCTCCACCATGATCTCGAACGTGAGCGCGCCCTTGTCGAGCCCGAGGCGCGGCTCCATCAGATCGAAGAGGTCGGCGAGCGCGGTCACCTGCTCGGGCACGGTCACCTTCGGCAGCGTCACGGTGAAGTTCGCGGGCAGAGGCTTTTCCCCCTCCACCAGCGTCGTCAGGAAGATGTCCATCGTGCGGACGGCCCGTTCCCTCAGCTCCTCCGTGAACGTCTTGATGCGGATGCCGATGAACGGCGGCAGCGTGCCCTCGTCACGCCCCTTGGCAACCTCGCGCGCGGCGGACTCTGCGTGCCCGTCCTCTTCCTCGTTGCTCCGGTTACCGTAGCCGTCCTCGAAGTCGAGGCGAAAGTCCTCCACGGGCTCGCTCTTCAGCTTCCTGCCGACGAGCGTG
>JBDSFL010000703.1:0-17280 GCA_039919545.1 Thermoanaerobaculia bacterium
GCAGACCAAGCTCTACGCCGACATGGGGCTGCAGGCCGTGTACATGCTGCTCTCGATCTACGGCTGGTACGAATGGCTGCACGGCGGAGAGGACGAGGGGCGGCTCGAGGCCTCTTTCGCCTCGCCCCGCATCCTGCTCGTCTCGGGCGCCGTGGGTGCCGTCGGCGCCGTGCTGCTGAGCGTCACCCTGGCGCGCACCACCGACGCGGCGCTCCCGTGGGTCGATTCGTCCCTCACGTCCTTCAGCCTGGTGGCGCAGTGGCTGATGACGCGCAAGCTCGTCCAGAACTGGCTGCTCTGGATCGCGGTCGACATCGTCTACATTCCGATGTTCGCGTACAAGCATCTCACCCTGACCTCGGGCCTGTACGTCGTCTTCCTCGTGCTCGCGGCGCAGGGCTACCGCGAGTGGAAGCGCGACGTGGAGAAGCGAACGGCCGCGGGCACGGGGGACCGAGTCGCGACCGCCGGAGCGTAGGACGGCGTCAGAGCTTGGCGACCAGTAGCTCCCGGATCGCGTGGTCCCCGAACATCCAACCTATGTCGAGAACCGTTCTCTTTCCGGTGACTCCTATTACACTTCCCGCACATCGTGAGGAGGCTGCCATGAGCCGAAACCTGTTCCGAGTCCTGGCCGTCCTGGAAATCGGGCTGCTCGCCAGCTCTCCGTTGCTGGCCACCTGCGGCGGCGGAGGCGGCGGCGGGCGCGGCGGCATCGGAGCGCCCACCTCGGGCGGGCCGGGCACGCCCCCGCCCCCGGTCTACAGCGTGCCCTGGAAGGTGTACGGCCCTGGCGCCGCGGTGCCGTCGGATGGCGCGCTCACCCTCTACTGGCTTCCTACTTCGGTGGAAGAGGCGCGCAAATCGGATCTGAGGAGCTCGCGTCTCCTCACGCTGTGGGCGTCCCAATGCGTCACGCTCGCGCTGGTCACCCTCGAGAACAAGCCGCTGGCCGAGAAGCTCGCCTGGGACGGCAAGGCGCCGCTCGCGGTGCTGGTCGACAAAGACGGGGCCGAGCTGTCGCGCGTGGGGGCGAACGGCAAGGCGCTCGGGGTCTCGGACCTCGAGAAGTCGATCAAGACCGTGCTGAACGATCGGGAGGACGGCCTCAAGAAGCGGCTCGACGAGGCCAAGGCCAAGGTCGACGGCGGAGACAAGGACGGCGGAATCACGCTCTACAAGGACATTGCCGCGCAGCAGTGCCTGTATCCCAAGCCCGCCAAAGATGCGGGCAAGGCGCTGAAGAAGCTGGGCGTCGAGGTCACCGGTCTGCGGCTCGACCTTCCGCAGGCCATCACCGAAGGCGTCGTGAATGCCCGCATGGTGAAGGTGATGACGCGCGGCCTGGCCGCCGAAGAAGCCGGCCGCTATCGCTCGGCCGAGTCGCTGTACGAGCAGGCGCGCACGATCGACCCGGGCGACCCGGTGCCGCTGCGCTACCTGGGCGAGCTGTATCGCCATCACACCGGCGAATGGGCCAAGGCGCGCTCGGTGTTCAACCAGGTGCTCGGGATGCAGGACGATCCCATCTCGCGCGCGGTGGCGCTGCACGGGCTCGGCAAGATGACGATTCACGAGGGCGAGTTCAAGAAGGGGCTCGCGCTGATGGAGAGGTCCGTCGAGGCGTACCCGCTGGCGCTGGCGTATCGAAACCTCGCGGTGTACTGGAACTCCGAAGGCCAGCGCGCGAAGGCCGAGACGTATGTCGCCAGCGCGATGGCGCTCGACCCGGCCGATCCGTACAACATCGTCTTCGCCGCGACCTACATGGCCGACAGCGGGCACGCGCAGGAAGCGTTGAAGATCGCCTCCGAGCATCACGATCTGCTCGCGGCCTCGTACAACCTCGCCGCCATCTACGCTCAGCTCGACCAGCGCGAGAAGGCGCTCGCGCTGCTGGCGCGGCACTTCAACAGCTACGAGAAGTACGACGCCGTGCGCGTGAAGGAGAAGATGGAAGCGCAGGTCGACATCGTCTTCGCCTCGCTGAAGACGGATCCGGCGTTCATCGCGTTGACGAAAGACAACGACATGGCGATCCGGCAGCAGGTGCAGTAGAGAGCCGACTGGATCGATGGGCGGGGTTCCCGGTCCCCGCCCATCGTGCTATCCCGAGACCAGCTGCCGCAGCAGCGCCGGCTCGTCGGTCATCACCCCGTCCACGCCGAACGCCAGCGCCTGCTTCAGCTGGTCTGCCGTGTTCACCGTCCAGACGGTGACGGAGTCCACGCGCCCGGCGTGCCTCGCCGCCGCGACCTCCGCAAGCTCGAGGCGGAAGTCGGCCCATGACCTCGCGCCGCACCCCATGCTCACGTGCTTGAGGCCCAGACGCTCCGCGCGCTCGAGCGCTCCGGGAAGCTCGAAATCCGCCGTCAGGTGAACGCGCGCGGGAAGCGGCTCGCGACGCGCCTGCGCCGCGAGAGCCTCGACCACCTCCGCCTGTGGCGACAGGAAGTGCACGGTGAGATCGTCGCGCAGCGTGGGCGCGCATTCCGCCACCAGGCTCAGCAGGCGTAGCGCCGCGCCGATCTGATCCGGCAGCAGCTTCACATCGAGGTAGACGTTCTTCACGCGTGAATCGGCGCGCGCCCAGTCGAAAAGCTCGTCGAGGATCGGAATCTCCACCCGCTCGCCCTTCCCGTTTCCGACTTTCCGCACGTAGCAAAAATGCTGGCGCAGCTCGCGAAGGTCGAGCTCACACACGCGCCGACGTTCGGCCGTGCCGACATCGGGCAGGCACATCGACCAGTGCTCCGACCCCTCGGCTCCCCCCTGGCGGGCCAGCGCGATCTTGTCGTCGGGATCCGCGTCGTGCCAGAGCACGAAGTGCCCGTCGCGCGTGACGCAGATGTCCGTCTCGATCGCATCCGCACCCAGCTCCATCGCGGCGACGAACGCCGCAACCGTGTTCTCGGGCTCGAGGTGCGCCGCCCCGCGGTGCGCGATGACGGCGGCCTCCCGAGGCTCGTGCGCCGCAGGATCGGGACGGTGGAAGAGCCCGATCACCGTACGGCCGATCCGAAGGAGGGGGTTGAAGCGACCGAGTCTGGTCATGGGCGGAACTCTCTTGAAATCATTCTGGCTCGACGTCGCGACTTCCAGCTGAAGTGTTGCATGAACGCATCGACCGTGAGGTGGCCGCGGCTCATCTCACACTCGACGAGAGTAACCTTTCAGCCGCCGCGCGCGCGGAACGCCATGTAAGCCAGGAGCACGGCAAAGATGAGTAAAACGAACCGAGCCATTCCCATCATCCGGGTGTTGGCGACGGGCTTGGTGCCCTTCGGCTTGATGCCCGTGAGTGCAGCACCGACGGCAATGACCACAGCGATACTCAGCAAGATGATCCAGTTCATGCCGACGCTCTAGCAAGAGGCGTACCGCACGTGAGCAAGGGGAGTCCCGCGCAGGAAGATCTCTGCTAGATTCGATCTCCCACGATGACCACGTCGTCACCCGGCCTCGCTCTCTCCCCGAAGGGCCGCTTCCACCTCACTTCGACAGACCAGACCGCGGGCTCCACCTTGTCCGACGTTGCCGCGTCACGCCTGAAGAAGGCCTTCGCGAGCGGCCAGGGCGACGGCGTCCTCTTTCTCGCCGGCGCGGCGCTCACCTGGGAGCTGCCGCCGTCGCTCGCCTTCGGCCGCGAGGTCGGCCGGCTGTTCTTCACCCGGCTTTGCTCACAGCCCGATCCGGAACTAATCCGCCAGGATCTCCGCATCGACGCCACCGAGGCCGAGCTGAGCGCGCTCGTCCTTGGGGCTCCTCCCTTCGCGGGTGCCGAGTACCTCGATGTACCCGTTCTCGAATCGGCCTGGCAAGAGCTCCATGCCGCGGTGGATCGCGAGCTGGCGCAGGCGGACACCTCCGTCGCCGCGTGGCTCGTGCAGAAGAACTCGATCTGGGGGCAGGTGGGGCGCGTGTCGTTCCACCTCGCCGAGAACAAGAACCGTCCCGATACGCCGTTCGCCTTCCTGGCCACCTATGCGGTGCGACTGTCGCGCGAGGGGAAGGTCCAGTACGCGCCGCTCGGCCGCGCGCTGCAGGAAGGAACGGGTGATCGCCGTGCGCTGCTCGCCTTGCTCGCTCCGGTGAAACGCGCGGCCGAGAAGAGCCCTTTCATCGCCGAGCTGATCGAATCGGGACAGATCTTCCATCCGCTCGCGTGGTCACCGAGTCAGGCGTATCGACTGCTGCAGGAAGCACCGTTGCTCGCCGAGACCGGCATCCTGCTGAAGCTGCCCGATTGGTGGAGCGGCCGCCAGCCTCGGCGACCCGAGGTGGCGGTCACC
This sequence comes from Thermoanaerobaculia bacterium, assembly GCA_039919545.1. GTDB lineage: Bacteria > Acidobacteriota > Thermoanaerobaculia > UBA5066 > UBA5066 > JBDSFL01. The sequence goes on from JBDSFL010000703.1 coordinate 4,293, forward strand.
CTCGGGGCCAGGCCCGCCAGCGGCCTGGGCCTCGAGGCGCTGCTCGATTTCTCGGTCGAGATGTCCCTCGACGGAGTGCGTCTCACGAAGGCCGAGCTGGATCAGCTCCTCGAGGCCACCGAGTCGCTCGTATCGCTGCGGGGCCGCTGGGTCGAGGTGGATCGCGAGAAGCTGGTCGAAGCGCTGCAGCACTGGAAGCGCATGGAGATCCAGGCCAGCGACGGAGTCACGTTCCTGCAAGGAATGCGTCTGCTCGCGGGGGCCAAGATCGAAGGCGGAGACGTCGTGGAAGGCGACACCGCGCCCGCCTACACGCGCGCGATCGCGGGGCCGTGGCTGCAGGGAGTGCTCGACGAGCTCCGGAACGGTTCGGAAAATCTGCATGAATCGCTCGCCGGAAAGCTTCGCGGAACGCTGCGTCCGTATCAGGCGCGCGGCGTCGTCTGGATGGACACGCTGCTGCGGCTCGGCCTGGGCGGCTGTCTGGCCGACGACATGGGCCTGGGCAAGACCATTCAGGTGATCGCGCTGCTCCTCCTGTTGCAACGCCGCCATGAAAGGGGAACGTCGCTGCTCGTGGTGCCCGCGTCGCTGTTGTCGAACTGGACGGGAGAGCTTGCACGTTTCGCCCCCGGCCTGCGCACGCTCTTGGCCCACCCGTCGGCAATGTCCGTCGATCAGCTTGCCAAGTCGGCCCCCGACGTCCTGAAGAACGCGGACGTGGTTCTCACCTCGTACGGCACGCTCCTGCGCGCGAGCTTCCTGAGAGAAACCGAATGGGCGTGCGTGGTGCTCGACGAGGCGCAGGCCATCAAGAACCCGGCGGCCAAGCAGACGCGCGCCGTGAAGGCGCTGAAGAGCCGCGGCCGGCTCGCCCTCACAGGGACTCCCGTCGAGAACCGCCTGGGCGATCTCTGGTCTCTCCTCGACTTCACGTCCCCCGGACTGCTCGGCTCTCCGAAGGCCTTCTCCGCCTTCACGAAGAAGATGATCGACGCAGAGACCGGTTACGCGCCGTTGAAGGAGCTGGTGCGCCCGTACATCCTCCGACGCCTGAAGACGGATAAAAACGTGATCGACGACCTCCCCGAGAAGACCGAGGTGACGGCCTATTGCACGCTGGCCCGCCCGCAGGCCGCCCTGTACGAGAAGGCTGTGCGTGAGCTGCGCGAGCGGCTGGCTTCCGACCTGAGCCCGATGGAGAAGCGCGGCATGGTGCTCTCGTTTCTCCTGCGGCTGAAGCAGATCTGCAATCACCCTTCCCAAGGTTCGGGAGATGCAGGCTTCGAACCCGCCGGGAGCGGAAAGTTCCAGCGGCTGGCCGAGCTGTGCGAGGAGATCGCCGCACGGCAGGAGAAAGTGCTGGTCTTCACGCAGTTCCAGCAGATGACTCGGCCGCTGGCGAGCTTCCTGGCCACGATCTTCGGCACGGGCGGTCTCGTGCTCGACGGCACCACGAAAGTGGCGGCACGCCAGGGGCTGGTCGATTCGTTCCAGTCCGACGACGGGCCGCCGTTCTTCGTCCTCTCCGTGAAGGCGGGCGGCACCGGCCTGAACCTCACCGCCGCCTCGCACGTCATTCACTTCGACCGCTGGTGGAACCCCGCCGTGGAGGATCAGGCCACCGACCGCGCTTTCCGCATCGGCCAGAAGAAGAACGTGCTGGTGCACAAGTTCGTCTGCCGGGGCACGGTGGAAGAGCGCATCGATGCGCTGCTGCACAGCAAGAAGAGCCTCTCGCGGCAGCTCCTCGAAGGGGGCGGCGAGGTGGTGCTCACCGAGCTTCCCGACGACGAGCTGCTGAGGCTCGTCTCACTCGATCTGGCCTCGGCGCTGGGTGAGTAGAGCCCGGGCGCGAAGAGGGGTGCGCTGACGATGGCCGCTGGGTGAAGAAAGCTCTTCGATTGCGTCGGGCCCGCCCGAAATAGCACACCCTTCGTCACCAAGCTGCCGGATACTCCAGCGTTCGAGCAGTTTCGCAGCGAGAGCGAATCGTCAGATCTCCGCGGCCGGCGCCTTCAGCGCCTACGGCGTGATCAACGACAACACCACCAATGACGGCTCCTACGTTCCCCCGGCCTCGGGCACGGTGGGCATCTCCACCCTCACCGTCCCTGTCCTCGTCGAGACCGCGGCGTTTCACAGCGAGCTGGCGCTCGCCAACAAAAGCCTGGCGACCGTGACCCTCGTCCTCGAATACGTCGAGTCGAACACACCCGGCGCCGGAGCCGGCGGCACGGCCTTCATCATCCTCGCGCCCAAGGAGCAGAAGATCATTGCCGAGGCGATCGACTATCTGAGAGAGAACGGCGTCGCCGTGGGAGCCAAGGACGAAGCCTCGTACGTCGGTTCCCTCCGCATCACGATTTACGCCGGCACCTCCATCGACAACATCTTCGCCGGGGCGCGCACGGCGTCTCTCTCCCGGCCGGGGGGCAGTACGGCCTGTTCACTTCCTGCATCTACAGCGGACAAGAAGCCGCAGCCGGGGCCTATTTGTATGGTCTGAGGAGCGACGGGGAGAACCGCACGAACGTGGCCGTCCTGAATGCGGGATCGGCGTCCGAGGGTTCGGTGCTGCTCCAGCTGCAGGCGTATGACGGCGACGCGGGTGGAATCGCCCAGGGAGACCCGCTCTCCGTCACGCTCGCCCCCGGGCAGTGGGCCCAGCCGGCCAGCTTCTTCAAGAACACGAACGTCACGAACGGCTGGGTGAAGGTGATCCGCATGTCGGGCACGGCCCCCTGGATCACCTACGCGGCGGTGAACGACGGCGCGAACCCTGGCGAGCGGACGGGGGACGGGGCTTACGTGCCCATGGTGAACTGAGGGACTGCGTGAGCGGATGGACCTCCTCGTCGTCCGGGAGGGTTCATTCAGGGTTCGTCGTCAGGAGCTCGACGCGCGCTTTCAGCCGCGGCGCCCGGCTCAATCGAGCGTCGCAGGTCAGAAGCGGGGCATCGAGCGCCTCGGCGAGCGCGACGTAAACGGCATCGTAGGCACTCAAGCCATCGCGAAGCGCCCAGACCCGCGCGAGCAGAGGTTCGTGAGAGTGGCGCTCGAAGTCGAGCAAGCGGAGCTCTTCGAGCGCGTCGGCACCCGAAGCCGCATCGAGATCTCCGCTCCTGACGAAGCTCCTGAGTGCCTGGGCAACTTCGACATCCAGCAAATGCGGCACGTGCAGCCCGAGCTCGGGTTCGGCGATCCGCGTCGCGACCGAGGCTCCGAGCCTGGTTCCCAGCAAGAGCTCGACGACTGCCGACGCATCGAGCACGATCAACGAGAATCGCGCTCGTCCCGCACGACCTCGGCGGCAGCTCGAGAGAGGCGCCGCACCGGCCGGGACGTGAGCCGCTCGAGCACTTCCTGGCGCGTGGGCCGGTCGAGTGACTTGCGCAGCTCGCGCAGCACGTAGTCGGACATCGACATTCCTTCGATCGTGGATCGAACCTTCAGGCGGCGATGAAGCTCAACGGGGACGTTGCGGATCTGGACCATCTTCGTCGCCATGCGAAAAGGCTAGTTTCATCCCTTTTTCATGTCAAGCAGCGCAATCATGAAACTCACGGGAAAGTCGCCGCCGTGAAATGACCTCACTGAGCCAGCTTCCAGGTCCCCCCCTCGAGCACGAACGGAATGGCCGTCGTCGTGGAGGAACTGCTCACGACGCCCGGCTCCGATGACTTCTGCTCGAACGTCACGACGTTCAGCGTGGCGAGATTGCCCTCGATGATGAGCATGCCGCCCTTCTCGATTCCGCCCGCCAGCTCGCTCCGAGTCGGCACCGTCCTTTTGCGATACGCCGTGCTCTCGGCCTGCTCGCCCTTGGGCTGCGCCTTCCAGTTCGCCTGCGCCTTCGCGCTCGCCAGCTTCATGACCTCGCCCATGCCCTTGCCGTGCAGCGCCTCCGCGTAGCTCAACGCCAGCGCCCCGATGGGGTGCTTCAGGATCTCGGCTCCGTTGATGCGCGTCTCGTTGCCGCGCTCTTCCTCACCGGGAATCAGCATCGGGCCGCTGCTGGCCTTGAGCATTCCACCCTCGAGCTCGAAGAACGCCACCGCTGTGCCGCCCGCCATGGGCACCTGGAGATTCGCGCCATTCGACGTGACCTGGAGCACCCCGGCCTTGCGGATGGCCGCCGCGAAGGCCTTGGGCTCGGGGGCGCGCTGCTTCATCCGCTCGCCCATGTCCTTCCGCTCGCCCGCCGGGGACTTCTTCCAGTCCGCTTGCTCCGCGGTGCTGCGCAGCGCGATGGCCTCGTCGATCTTCCCCGCGAAGAGCAGCTCGTCGGTCTTCAGCGCGAGCTTTCCGGCCGGGTGCGCGAGGATCGCCTCGCCGCGGATCTCCGGTGTCTCCTGGGCATTTCCCGCGCTGGGCGCGACGAGGGCGAGCAGCGGCAGGGCCAGGGTGGCCAGAAGAGAATTTTTCATCGATTTCTCCTGTCGAAGCGGATTGTCCGCTCGCGGTTTCGCGCCTGTCGAGCGCGGAGTGAGAGAAATCGGTGCGCGACGGGGTGGATCGACTCGGTTCCGCTCGATTCAATCCGGAATCGTGAGCTGCATTCCCGGCCACGGGCCCTCCGCTGGGCGGAACGCTCTCGGGCGCTACCACCTTGGCGGGGCCGCCTCCCATCCTCGGCTCGAGGTCGGAGTCTGGAACCTTTCTGCCGTCGCGGTCTTCCATGGCGTCTCCTCCGCGGTCGACGAAGCAAGCGGCATTCCCTCGAGCCTGGACGTATGCTGCGGTGGAGGACCGTGTGCCAGCCAAGAAGACCACCGTCGAAGGAAAGCGATCGGCCCCGATGACGAAAAAGGGCCGTTCGATTGCTGCAAGGGTCGCTCTGCTTTCCGGCGGAAATCCACAGATCGCGATGGCGGAAGGAGACGCCCCCGTTCAGGCTTACATCGCGGCCATGCCGGACTGGAAGAGTGACGTCGGACGCCGTCTCGACACGTTGGTCGGGCGCACCGTCCCCGGTGTTCGCAAAGCGGTCAAGTGGAACTCACCCTTCTATGGCACGGCCGGACGGGGCTGGTTCCTCAGCTTTCATACCTTCACGAGCTACGTCAAAGTCACGTTCTTCGAAGGGACGTCGCTTCGGCCGGTTCCATCAGGAGGCAGAGCGAAGGAAGCGAGATGGATCGATGTTCGCGAGAACGACCTCGATGAAGCACAGATGACGGCCTGGATCAGACAGGCCGCCGCTCTGCCAGGTTGGGGCAAGGCGTAGCGTCCGCATTTTTCTTGAAACGAGCTCGAGATCCGCTCCCCGGTTGTCTCTTCCGCCGCGCTGGCGATGCCCTCGGAATCATCAGGAGCCTTCCCGAGAGCTCGCCGCATCTTCCCGCTCCAGAAAATAGGGAGTGAGACAGAAGCGGAAGCTCGTTGCGCGGACGTGCTTGGCGATCATCGCCTGCGCGACCGGCGGAAGCTTCGCTCCTTCGCCCAGGGGAAGATGGGCGAGCAGGAAAGCGTCGCTGGCCTGCAGACCCAGGGAGTGCTCGGCATTGATCGTGGCGACGATCTCGGCCTGAAGGGCCTTGTATTTTCGCGCCAGCGCGAGCGTGTCGAGAGAAGTCGCGACGGCGTCGGCGATCGCGAGGCTGAAGATGTTCTTGAACCAGCGGTTGCCGTACAACGCCGGCACGGGCGCACGGGTGAGCAGAAATCCGATACGCGAATAGAAGAGACCGTAGGTCTTGCTGAACGAGAGCGCCGCCGCGGCCACGTTCGGGTGATCCACCACGAAGAGGGCCGGGTCGGTCGAGCCGAGATAGCTCAGGTCGTAGAAGAGCTGGTGCCCCGCTTCGCAGATGCTCTCGACGAATGCGGGAGGGAGAATGTTGCCGTCGCGAGCGGACGGATTGGAGAGGAACCAGTGTCCGGGCGGAATCGACGCGGGATCGGCGTGCTTCTCCACTTCGACGGTCTCGATTCCGCGCGACCTGGCAACGTCGCGGAAGCCTTCGTAGTCGCCGCGCAGCATGAGGATCTGGCGCACGCCCTGCCGCGCGAGCTCGGTCATGAACTCGCGAATGCCCTCCTCCGAACCCGCCGTCGGATACCGGTTCGGGAACGCCGCCAGCCCCGGAACGTCGTGCCCATGGCTGGCGATGACGCGCTCGATGATCGGCACGTGGAACTCATCGAGCCCGGGCGAGACGGAGCGCAGGAAGATCTCGTGCGGGTAGGGCGCGGCCAGCTTCGTCACCAGCTCGCGCACCTCAGGAAGGTAGTAGCTGTAAACGGTCGTGATCGCCCTGAGCCCGCTCATCGGTCCTCGGGCGGCGTGATCGTGGTGACCAGCACTCTTCCCTCCAGCTCGTTTGCTCGGGCCAGCCCTTCCGCGAACGTCATCGGCGGGTTCGCCAGACCGAGAAGCTCGTAGGCCAGCCGCAGATTGCGCAGCGTCACCCGTTCGTAGCTTTCCTGCGTGGCGGTGCTTTCGTAGCTGGCCAGGACACGCTCGTAGTTGGTCGGCGTGAGGAAGCGATAGAAATATTCCGTGGGGTCCTTCAGGCGGCGGATCTCGCGCATGCGGTGCTTGCACCAGGCGCCGTTCCCGGCATAGCTCTTCAGCGTCTCGCGCACCGGCGCATCCCTCGCGTCCTGGAAGAAGTACGGATCCAAAACGTCGCGCTCGACGAGCGTCTTGCGCAAGTGAAGGAGCGAGTGGACCGGCGGTTGCGCCACGCCGCGCTCGCGCAGCAGATCGAAGAAGATGCGGCGGTCCTGGAACACCCGTTCGCGAAGGCCGGGCACGCGGTAGTGGACGAGCACCTCGGTCTCGTTCGAGGCGGCGTACTCGCTCGAAATCACGGCTTCTTCGAACTCTTCCTGGGTCACGGAGGAGACGTCGTGCGGGTAGTAGAAGAGCATGTGCGTGAAGTCGTGCAGGAAGTACATGCTCCGCAGCGTCTCGTTCGTGTAGGTCTCCCGATCCAGGATGAAATGGTAGTAGGCCGAGAAATTCCTGAACTCGGTGGGATCGCTCTGGAGGTAGAAGAGCGGCGCCTTGCCGTCCAGGACGAACTGGATCAGCCGACGGTAAAAGGGGTGCTCGGCGATCAGCGGGTCGCTCACGAGCTCGGTGAAGACGTGGCGCTCGTACGCCAGCTTCGTCGCGAAGATGCGGAGGTCACGCATGGGCGTTCATCCTCGATCGTGCGGTAGCCGCTCGCGGTGGAGTGCCGAGTGAATGAGCGTGCGGGCGTAGGCGTCGTCGATGCTCGCGGGCGTGCTGAACGTCATTCCGCGACGTGACCTGAAACAGGATCCGCGCCCATTCTCGCGAGCCAGAGGAGCCGCCAGCGATCGGGTGTGCATGGAGACTTCCGGATGTCGATGCGTCCCCATCAGGGCGGGCCCCTCGTCGCAGATCGTGTGATAGCAGAGCGCGGCTCCCGCGGCGCTGCAGGCCACGATTCCGATGTGAAGGGGTGCGGGCATCGCGGTCAGATCTTAGTCTTCGTGTCCGGCTGCCACGGCCGGCGGTCGCATGAGTCGGCGTTTCTTTCGTTGACACGCTCGGGCTGTGCTTTCAGACTGCCCCAAATGCAACGCCATGTGACTCGACGCGCTCTGATCGGCCGCGGTGTGTGCCTCACGGCATCGCTCGCGGGGATCTTCAAGGCCTTCGACGTCTTCGGCCAGGCCGCTCCGATGCTGATGAACTATCAGGGGCGCCTCACGGACGTGAGCGGGAACCCGATCACGAACCTGAGTCCGGGTGTTCCGATGTCCTTCCGCATCCTGGATGCGGCGAACAATCCGACCTGGACCGAAGCGTATCCCGGAGTTCCCGTGGACAAGGGACAGTTCAGTGTTCAGCTCGGCTCGGTGAATCCGCTGTCGCCCGCCGTCTTCAACGACTCGGTGCGCTATCTCGAGGTCACGATCAACGGCGAGACCCTGTCTCCGAATCTGCGCATCACCAGCGCGGCCTACGTCATCATGGCGACCTCTGGCCCGACCGGGCCCACCGGCATCGCGGGCTTTCTCGGGCCCACGGGCGCGACCGGCCCGACAGGAGCGACCGGGTCGACGGGACCGACGGGGGCCACGGGAGTTTCGGGGGCCACCGGCGCGACGGGCCCGACCGGCGCCTCTCCGATCTTTTCGACACGGTAGGAGCTGGCGGAGAACACAGCGTGAAAAAGAGCGAGCGCTTTCCTCGAGCTGTCTTGACACCGCGCCTGCGGCGCAACGTGCGCGGGCTGCGAGTCTCCGTGATCGCAGGCTTCCTCGTCGTCTGCCCTGTTGCACACGCGGGGCCCGCGGCAAGCGCCAGCTACAAGCTCACCGGTCAATTGCTCGACGCGGCCGGAGGGCGCTCCTCGTCCGCCGGATACTCTCTCGTGAGCTGCCTGGATCACACCCCTTCGGGAGCGAGCGCCAGCGCCAGCTTCCGCGTCGCCAGCGGATGCGGCTGGGAGCTTCAGATTCTCGCGGGAGTTCCGAACGCGCTCACGGTCACGGGTGGCTCGCCTCAGACCGCGGGCATCAACAAAGTTTTCTTCCTGCCGCTCCAGGTCACGGTGAAGGACCTCTACCTCGACGCGGTGGCGGGGATGACGGTCGTGTACACCGCTCCCGCCAGCGGGGCGAGCGCGACGTTGAGCAACGGCGGAATCGCATCCACGGATGCGTCCGGCATCGCATCGGTCGTTGCCACGGCGAACGGGAGTACCGGGACGTACACGGTCGATGGAGTCCTCAGCGGGCTCCCTGTCGCGCCGTTTCTCCTGACGAACGACACCTCGCCGGTCTCCCTCCAGATCTTCACGGCGGAGTGACCAGATGCAACGCCATGTGACTCGACGGGCTCTGATCGGCCGCGGTGTGTGCCTGACGGCATCGCTCGCGGGAATCTTCAAGGCCTTCGACGTCTTCGGCCAGGCCGCTCCGATGCTGATGAACTATCAGGGGCGCCTCACGGATGTGAGCGGCAACCCGATCACGAACACGAGCCCGGGCGTTCCGATGTCCTTCCGCATTTTGGATGCGGCGAACAATCCAACCTGGACCGAAGCGTATCCCGGAGTCCCCGTTGACAAGGGACAGTTCAGTGTCCAGCTCGGCTCGTCGAACCCGCTGTCGCCCGCCGTCTTCAACGACTCGGTGCGCTATCTCGAAGTCACGATCAACGGCGAGACCCTGTCTCCGAATCTGCGCATCACCAGCGCGGCCTATGTCATCTCGGCGACTTCTGGCCTGACCGGACCCACCGGACCAGCGGGAATGACGGGTTTCACCGGCCCCGCGGGAACGACCGGACCGATCGGGCCGACCGGTCCCATCGGGCCGACGGGACCCACAGCCCCCACGGGACCCGGTCCGACGGGCATTTCCGGTCCCACGGGAGCGACGGGTGCTTCGGGAGCGACGGGGTTCACGGGTCCGACGGGTGCTACGGGAGCGACGGGTTTCACGGGTCCGACGGGTGCTACAGGAGCAACGGGGTTCACGGGACCGACGGGTGCTACGGGACCGACCGGTTTCACGGGTCCGACCGGGGGCGCTCGGTTTTTCGCGAGACGGTAGGTGTCGCTCCAGATCTTCACGGCGGAGTGACCGCGACGCTCGTGGCGCGACCAGGGACTCGGGTGCTCATCACATGAAGCCAATCGACGGTTCGTCCCGGCTGGCGCGCCCCCGGCTCGGTCCTTCGATCGTCTGTATCAACCTCGACAGGCGCCCGGACCGCTGGCAGGCGATGGAGTCCCAGTTCCGACGCCTGGGTCTTCGCGTCCGACGCTTCGCCGCGCTCGAGGGGCTGGCAACGGACCCCAATCCAACCGGACTCACGCTCGGTCAGCTCGGTTGCGCCAAGAGCCACCTCGCCGTCCTTCGGTGGGCGACCCGTCGAGGCCTCACCGATCTCGTCGTGCTCGAGGACGACGTTCGGCTGGCCGAAGACTTCGCGGCTCGCCTGAAAATCGTCGGCGCACTCCCTTCGCGTCGTCCTCTCTGCCTCCTGTCCGCCCTCTTCTGGGCCCCCGCGCCGCTGCCCGAAACGCCGCGGCAGCTAGGGGTGGAGCTCGATTGGTCGCGGGTTCCGGTGCCGGCGGGAATCCACGGCTACCTCGTTCGCAAGGAAGGTTTCGCCCCGCTCATCGCGGCCCTGTCACCGCTCGCGGTGGCCGCGGACGACGCCTTCGGTGATGCCGTTCGCAAGGGCCTGGGTCTGAGCGTGGCGGTCCCATTTCTCACCACGCTCGCGAGGACCGACGGCGAACATGACGCCGGCGATGTCTGCCCCGACGGCACCACGCGGGAGGACATCGCTCGCCGGCAGGCCGCGGCCGATCGGTCCTTCGTCGCGCTCCTGCCCCCCGCTCCGGCGCGCCCCACGATCTGCCTGAGCATGATCGTGAAGAACGAAGCGCATGTCGTGACCGAAGTGCTCGCATGCGTGGCGCCTCACATCGACACGTGGGTGATCGTGGACACGGGTTCGACGGACGAAACGATCTCGACGATCCGATCGTTCTTCGCGGGGAAGGCAATTCCCGGAGAGATCCACGAGCGACCCTGGCTCGATTTCGGCGCGAACCGAACCGAGGCCCTCGAGCTGTGCAGAGGCAAGGCCGACTACAGCTGGGTGATCGATGCGGACGACCTCGTGGTGGGAAAGATCGATCTCTCGGCCCTCTGCCACGATTCCTATCTCCTGCGCTATGGCCCGGATTTTCGGTACTGGCGCAAGCAGATTTTCCGCAGCTCGTTGCCCTGGCAGTATCGAGGCCGCATCCACGAATACCCCATCTGTCTCATGGACTCTCCCTCGGAGAGTCGACTCGAGGGGAGCTATCACGTCGAGTCAAGGCGCCTCGGCGACCGCAGCCGCGCCGCAGACAAGTACCAGCGCGACTGTCAGCTCCTCCTTGAAGAGCTGAAGAACGACCCGGGCGACGCACGTTCGGTCTTCTATCTCGGGCAGAGCTACTTCGACGCTGGCGACTTCAATTGGGCGCTTCACTACTACGCATTGCGGGCCAGCATGGGCGGGTGGGGAGAGGAGGTCTTCTACTCGTTGCTGCGGGTGGCCGCCTGTCTCGAGCGGTTGGGGGCCTCCTGGGATGAGGTGCTCGAGAGCTACCTCGAGTGCTGGCAATCCCGGCCCGAGCGTGCCGAGCCCTTGCATGAAATCGCGCGGCATTACCGGCTGGAAGGCAAATTCCACCTGGCGCACCTCTTCGCCACGCGCGCGAGCCAACTTTCCTTCCCGGAAGGGGACGGACTCTTCGTCGCCGCCGACGTGTACGAGTGGAGGGCGCTCGACGAGCTCGCGATCGCCGCGTTTTTCGTGGGCAGTCATCGTGAGAGCTTCGACGTGTGCAACCGGCTCCTGGACTGCGCCTCCGTTCCCGAAGGAGATCGCGACCGAATCCTGGGCAATCGGGATTTCGCGGTTCCTCACGTGAAGGACGAGACGCTCGCCTATCCACAGTCCATCGTCCGCCGGCTGACCGCCCGCTCGGTGCGGCGACTCGCCCCGAGGGCCGGGCGCAAGGTGGCCGAAGTGTCCAAGGTGCGGGTCACGCTGACCATCACGACCTGCAAGCGTCTCGAGCTCTTCGTGAAGACGATGAGCTCGTTCCTGAATTGTTGTGAGGACATCGATGCGATCGGACGCTTCATCTGCGTGGACGACGGCTCGAGCGAGCAGGATCGGCGGCGGATGGCGGAGCTCTATCCCTTCTTCGAGTTCGTCTTCAAGGATGCCGCGGACAAGGGGCACGCCAAGAGCATGAACGCTCTGGTCGGGAGGGTGGAGAGTCCGTTCTTCATTCACCTCGAAGACGACTGGCACTTCTTCGTCAAGGATCGCTACGTCGAGAAGGCCGTGGCCATCCTGGAGGACGATCCGAAACTCGAGCAGGTGCTCTTCAATCGCAACTATGGCGAGACGCTGTCCTGTCGCGGCATTCGCGGCGGCACCGTGAAGAGAACCCGGGCGGAGGGGCTGCGATATCGCATCCACGAGCACGCGGTTCCGGGGACGAGCGAGTACCTCGAATTGGCGCCTCGGGACGGACCGAGCAACACCTGGTGGCCGCACTACTCGCTGCGGCCGTCTCTGTCCCGCACGGCGTCGATCCGGGAGATCGGCGCCTACGATCCCGCCGCCGATCACTTCGAGCTCTCCTTCGCTCGGGCGTATGCCGAGAGAGGTTTTCGGTCCGCTTTCTTCGACACGATTTCGTGTCTCCACATCGGCCGGCTCACCTCGGAGCGCGGGCTGCCCGGTGCGCGCCCCAATGCGTACGAGCTGAACGAGGAGAGCCAGTTCGTCCGAAAGTCCAGGGACCGCGTCTTCCGCGTGAAGCTGATCGCCGACTGGACCTCTTCAGAACACCTTTGCCGGCTCTGGAATCGCCAGTCGAAGGGCGAGAACCGATGGGACGACATCGAGGTGACCGCCGAGGATCGCGACATCGACTACTGGGTGATCGTGAACAGACCCGGGACAGAGACGCTTCCCGTTCCGAAAGATCGAACCGTCGTTCTCCACATGGAGCCGCGGCGCGCGCTGCCGACGTGGGGCGACTGGGCAGAGCCCGACCCGCGGGAATTCCTCCAGGTGCGCAGTCACGACCGGTACCGCAACAACTCGGAATGGCATCTTGCAATGACCTGGCAGGAGCTGGCGAGCCAGTCTCCCGAGAAGTCGAAAGACCTCTCGTCGATCACTTCGGGAAAGTTCTCCGATCCCGGCCAGAGGCTTCGCGTGCTGTTCCTGAAGCACCTGGAGGAGCAGGGCACGAAGCTGGACATCTTCGGAAGCGACAATACCCAAGGATTTCTCGGCTACCGCGGAAGGCTGCCCGATCACGACAAGCGGGACGGAATCCTTCCCTACCGCTACACGATCGCCGTCGAGAACCACGCCGAGGTCAATTACTTCACCGAGAAGATCGTGGACGCGATCCTGGGGGAGTGCCTCTGTTTCTACTGGGGCTGTCCGAACCTCGAGGAGTACCTC
>JBDSFL010000707.1:0-8469 GCA_039919545.1 Thermoanaerobaculia bacterium
CGATCACCGGTGTGACCGGCTACTACGAGGTGCCGGTCTCCGGGACCACCGCGAACCTGACGCTCTCGCTCGCGGCGGCCATTCCCACGACGAACTTCCAGCTCTCGTATTCCGGCGTGAGCAGCACAGGCGCCGTCGGCGCGCCGTTCCTGGTGTCTACGCGCACGGCCACCGTGGGCACGGGCGACGTCCAGGTGAGCCTCTCTTGGGACGTGAACAGCGACATCGACCTCCACGTCGTCGATCCCTCGGGCGAGGAGGTGTACTGGAGCAACCGGCATTCTGCCAGCGGCGGGAAGCTCGACCTCGACTCGAACTCGGGCTGCACCATCGATTCCGTCCGGAACGAGAACGTGACGTGGCCCACCGGCGGCGCGCCCCGGGGCACGTACACGGTGCGCGTCGACCTCTGGGGCGCGTGCGGGTCGACCAGCACGAACTTCGTCGTGCGCATCAACAAGGGGGGCGTGTCGGAGACCCATTCGGGCACGATCAGCGGCCCTGGCGATCAGGGCGGCCGCGGCACCGGGCAGCTCGTCGCGACCTTCGTCTACTGACCTGAATTGTCCGGAGCCCGGGGAATCCGTGAGGATTCCCCGGCTCAGCTCGGAATCGCCTCACGCGTGAGATTGCGGTTCGATTCCTTCTCGACGTAGATGTTGTCCTCGATGCGGATTCCTCCGCAGGGGATCAGCCGGTCGATGAGGGCCCAGTCGAACTGATCCTGGCACCGGCCCGTTCGGAACGGCTCGAGCAGCATGGGGATGAAGTAGAGGCCAGGCTCGATCGTGAAGAGCTGGCGCTCCTCGATCATGCGGGTGGTGCGCAGGTAACGCTGCTCCTGCGGCGGCGGCGCGGGAGTGCCTTCACGGTCGGCCTGCTTGCCCGCCACATCGTGCACCTGGATTCCGAGGAAGTGTCCGAGCCCGTGCGGGAAGAAGGGCTGCGAGAGACCCTGAGCGACGGCGTCTTCCGTCGAACCCTTCAGGATGCCGGCCTCGATGAGGAGGGCCGCGATCTTCCGATGAGCCTCCAGGTGGAGCGCGAGATACGGTCGCCCCGGACGCGCCTCCCGCGCGAGTGACTGCTGAGCCTTCTCCATCCCCTCGAGGAGAAACCGGAACACGGGATCGGCGCCCGCGGAGGCAAACGTGCGCGTGATGTCACAGCCATAGCCGCGGACCGTGGCGCCGGCATCGATGAGCATCACGTTGGCGTGCGCCCCGTTTCGACCGCGCTTGCCGTGATAGTGCAGCGTGGACGCGCGCTCGTTCAGGCCGATGATCGTGGGATAAGGGAGCGCCTCTTCCATCGAGCCCACGGCCGCGAGGTAAGCATGGTGGATCTCCATCTCGGAAGCGCCGGCGGTGAAGGCGGCCTCGGCCGCGCGGAAGCCCGCGGCCGCGCGCGCGGTGGCGCTCACGAGGCACGCCACTTCGTAATCGCTCTTGTACGAACGTTCCCAGTCGAGGCGGTGAACGAGCGCCGCGGGGTTCAGGTCGTCCGCCGCGACGAGCTCGCCCTCGGGAATCGGCCCGCCCAGAAAAGCGGTTCTCCCCGACCCAGCGCCCGCCGTAGCCCAGGCCTCCTTCGGGTTGAGAACGTCGACGATGTCGATCTCGCTGCTCACGAACTCGTCAGCGGGCGCGGGGGCCTCGTACCAGAAATCCCGCGGGGTGACGCGGAAGAGGCGTGGGCGCCGCCCGGGAACGATCTCCAGGAGGTGGTCGGGGCCTTCGACCGGAGCCCAGTGTGCGAAGTGGGGCGTCGCGTGGAAAGGCGCTTCCTGGTCGTCGGCGAAGTACTCGAACGGGCGGCCGGCATGGATCAGGAGCCGGTCGTAGCCTGTTTCCTGAAGCGCTCGCGCGGCGGTGGTCTGCCGTTCCGCCACATGCTTGGAGTAGAGCGCCGTGGCGGAAACCGGCGTGGAGGCGGTCACATCTTTCATCGCAGTCGTTGCCATGCGGCGGATGTTAGCCGCAACGAGGCGAGCGGAGTACGTACCTGTCGGCGAAAGCTCGGAGCGGGGAAAACCGCTTCGGTTCTCCCCGCCCCGACCAGGATGGCTTTACTTCTCGTCGACGGGCTGGTTCGAGTCGATGAGATTCGGGAAGCGCGACTTGAAGAAATCGTGCACGGCCCTCGGCTTCAGGATGCCGCCCTGCTCCCAGCTCACGTCGCGAAAGCGGTATTCTTCGTCGTCGCGGGTTCGAAAGCCCCATTCGAAGCACTCGTTGCCGCCAGCCTGCTTCAGGCAGGTCAGGAACTGCTCATTGATGGCCCGCTCGGGGATCAGCAAATTCTTCGTGGAATCCTTGGCGTCGACCCAGCGGACCTGGCCGTCGGAGTAGGTGAGCGTGCCGGGGTCCCAGCGGCTCTTGAAAATCACCACGCCGGAGTTGCGGCGCACGAGCCCTTCCCACGTCATGGAGGGCCCGGAAGAGGCCTGTGAGCTCGTGAGCGGCGAGCCCGAGTTGCGGGCGCTCACCGAGACGGAGTCCTCGGGGATGCGCACCGAGCCCTGGGCCGAGGTGCCGGACTGCTGCAACGCGGCGATCACGCGCTCGGAGATGCCGTTGTTGCGGAGCTCGATGATCTGATCCGAGGTGAGGTTGTACACCTTCCGGTCCTCGGAGATCCGCTGAAGGATGAAGTCCTCGGAGAGGTTCGCGCGCTGCAGCTTGATGATCTCGCGGTAGTCACCCTGATTCGGGTAGGCCGCGGCAGAGTCGGAGCTGGAGCGATACGGGTCGTTCGACGAGATCGGCGCGGGCGGCGGGGGCGGCGTTGTGTCGGAAGCCGTTTGTGCCCGCCGGTTGGACGACGAGCAGCCCGTCGCGAAAACCACCATCGCCAGGAACGGAAGGAACCGAACCGGTTTCTTGTTCAACATTTTCATCTCCTCTTCGATCTATTCGCATAAGCAAGAGTGGTGCCCCGACCGGGCATTCCAGCGCTCTCGATGATTTGCAGCAGGCAGGGACTCCGAGTGTGTGCTCTCCGCCAGTTCGGGGAGCCGGTCCCACGATAACGCTAGACTGCCGCGAAAAACATTTCAAAAGGAGCCAGCCGATGGCAGATATCGCCAGCCAGGACTACTCCCATCACCGGCGCATCGATCCGCCGATGCATTACTTCGTGTTCGGCGTCTTCGTCGTGAACTTCTTCTGGGCCCTCTGGACCGTCGTGGCGGGGCCGGTGCGCAATTTCACCTCCATCTGGGCGGTGCTGATGGCCGCGGCGCTCGTGGTCCTCTTCTTCAAGGTGAGGCTCTACCCGCTGAAGGTTCAGGACCGGATCATCCGGCTCGAGGAGCGGCTCCGGCTCGCGACGCTGCTGCCGGACGGGCTCCGCGCCCGCATCGGCGAGCTGACGACGCGTCAGCTCGTGGCGCTTCGCTTCGCCTCGGACGGCGAGCTGCCGTCGCTGGTCCAGGCCACTCTCGACAGCGCCCTGCCGGGGGAAGAGATCAAGAAGAAGATCCAGAGCTGGCGCGCGGACGTCGAACGGGTCTGAGCTGAGCCGGCGGTCAGCCGATCGGGGCGCGGGACGAAGCGGTCAGCTCGTCCCGTGCCTGCTGCATCACGGCATGGACCTGTTCGAGCAGCGCGTCCACGTCCTGGGGCCCGAGCCCGGCGGTCGGAATCGGTTTGAGCACGCGCACCCGGAACGTTCCCGGGCGCACCAGCCCCCGATGCGCATCCAGGATCACCTCCATCGGCTCCGACACGATCGGCACGATCGGCACCTGCCCCGCGATGGCGAGGTGAAAGCCGCCCTTCTTGAAAGGGAGCAGCGTGTGCGCGAGATTCCGGTGGCCTTCCGGAAACATCCAGACCGAGATGCCTTCGCTCTGGATGCGACTCGCCGCCTCGTCGATGGAACGCACCGCGCTCTCGAGGTTTTTTCGATCGAGGAGGATGTTGCCCGTCACCTTGAAGAACCAGCCGAAGAGGGGAATCAGCAGGATCTCCTTCTTCCCGACGACCACGGTGCGGTGCGGGAAGATGGAGCCATACGTGACGATGTCGAGATTCGACTGGTGGTTGACCATGTACAGCGCCGGAGCGGAACCGAGGACGAACTCGTCCCCCTCGACCCGGATCGTCCATCCGAGCGCGGTGCGCATCACGGCTCCGAAGCTTCGTGCGAAGAGCAGGTTCGCGTCGCGGGCCCGATGGCGCAGCGTCACCCCGTAGAGGATGCCGAGCAGTGAGATCAGGAGGAACGCCGCGATCCCCGCCAGGGAGCCGATGACGAAGTGCAGCCGGTAGAGGAGCCGGCGAAGCGCGCTGAGCATGTGGATGCATTATCAGCTCATGCCGGACGGGGTGTTGATCGTGGGAGGGGGGGCCGCGGGCCTGGTCGCGGCCGTTCGATGCGCGGACGCATTGGCGGGGGGCACGGGGCCGGTTTCGATTCTCGAGGCCACGCGCGATGCGGGACGCAAGATCCTGGTCTCGGGCGGCGCCCGCTGCAACATCCTGCCGATGGCCGATGCGCCGGAGCGCTTCGTTTCCGAATCTCCAAATCGGCTGGTGCGCCGCTTCCTCGACCGCTGGCCCCTGGCCGAGCAGCGCGCGTTCTTCGAGGAGCTGCTCGGCGCGCCGCTGCACGAGGAGCCCGAGACGAAGAAGCTGTTTCCCCCGACCCAGCGTTCGCGCGACGTGCGCGATGCGCTGCGTGCCCGCGCGCTGAACGCTGGCGTCACCATTCGTTACGGTGCGGTGCTGAGGGATCTGGCTCGGCGCGACGAAGGCGGATTCGTGCTGACGCTCGCGGATGGCGAGGAGCTGCCGGCACGCGCGGTGCTCCTGGCCACCGGAGGGCGCTCGGTGCTGGCCGGCGGCGCCGACGCCCGCGGGCTCGAGGTCGCCGCCGCGCTGGGCCACTCGATCCGCACGCCGTATCCCGCGCTCGCGCCCTTGAGTGCGGAGGGTGCGCCGCACGCGGCCCTGTCGGGACTCTCGCTGCGGGCGGAGCTCGAGTCGCGACGTCCGGGCGAGAGCGCGGTGTCGGAAGGAGGCTTCCTCTTCACCCACCGGGGCTACAGCGGCCCTTCGGTGCTCGATGTCGCCCACGTGGTCGAGCGCGCGCGCATCGCCGGAGATGGCGCGCAGGTCTTCGCACGCTTCGGCGTCGCGTCGGGATATCCGCCGGTGGATTGGGATGAAGAGCTGAGGAGCGGTTCGGGCTCGGTGCTCGGTATGCTGAGGCGCAGGCTGCCGGAGCGTCTCGCCGAGCTGCTGCTCGCCTCGGCGGGGCTCGCCGACCAGCCGATCAGCCGGCTCACCCGCGAGAGCCGCCGCGCGATCGTCGAGATGCTCACCCGCTTCCCGCTTCCCGTCACCGGAACCGAGGGCTACCGGACGGCCGAAGTGATGGGGGGCGGTGTCGCGCTCGAAGAGGTGGACCCGGGAAGCGGCGCCAGCCGCCTGGTCCCGGGTCTGTTCCTGGCGGGCGAGATCCTGGATGCCTTCGGACCGATCGGAGGCTTCAATTTCCAGTGGGCCTGGGCGACGGGGTGGAGCGCGGGCAATGGGCTCGCGAGATCGGACGCCGGCTGAGGCGAACCCTCTGCGTCCCAGAACGCGGATCTATTGCGACCACCATTTCGACAGGCGTCCTTCGGGCACGACCGGCGTGGCCGATTCCGAAGCGCCGTAATGCGAGATGTCGTTGAACAGGGTGAGCCGCGCATGCGCGGGCCCCTTGAAGTCCAGGATGTTCAGGCAGCAGGGGCTCTGATCGAGCCGATCGCGATAGGTACGCGGGTCGAAGCCGAGGAGCGAGCTGAGGATCAGCCGGATGGTGGCCTTGTGCGAGACGATGAGCACCGTCTTGCCCGGATGGGAGGCGACGAGCTCCAGCACGACGGGCAGAGCGCGCGCGGTGACGGCGAGCCCCGTCTCCCCGCCTTCGGGTGCGAAGGTGAAGGGATCGCTCTCCCAGCTCTCGTATTCCTCGGGATACAGCTGCTCGACTTCCTGGCGCGTCTTTTTCTCCCAGCGTCCGTGCGAGATCTCGCGCAGGCCGTCGCGTGTCTCGATGCTCTTGCCGTGCGGCTCGGCGAGCAGCGAGGCCGTCTCGATGGTGCGCTTCATCGGGCTCGCGTAGATCGCGTCGATGGGCTCCGCGGCGAGGCGCCGCCCCAGGCTCCGTGCCTGGTCGCGCCCCGTGTCCGAGAGCAGGACGTCGGTTTCGCCTGCGAAGCGATCCTCGGCTGTCAGGACGGTGGCGCCGTGGCGAACGAGGAAGACACGCGTTTTCATGCTGCGATCACCCTTTCACGAGAAAGCCCTTTTCGCGCAGAAGCTCGCGCAGGCGTTCTCTCCGGTCCCCCTGGAGCTCGATGGCGCCGTCCTCGACCGCGCCGCCGGTCCCGAAGGATTTCTTCAGGCTGCGCGCCAGCTCATCGAGGAACGGCGTGTTGCGCGGCAGGCCGTCGATGACGGTGACGCTCTTGCCGCCGCGCCCACGCGTTTCGAGCCGCAGCTTTGCCGTCACGCGCGGAGGCACCGGCTCGTCGAGCCGGGTCGAGCAGCGGCAATCCGCCGCGGGCCAGCCGCACGTCGCACAGACGCGGCCCGCACCCGTCGAGTAGACGATCCGGACAGGATCCTTGCCGGGCATGACGCGGATTATGGCGAAGACGAGTCTTTTGGGTACTCTCGACGCGATGGCCGAGCCGATCGAGGTGAATCCGAGCGTCCGCGTGCCGGCCTCCGCGCTGGAGGCGAAGGCCGTGCGCGCGTCGGGCCCGGGGGGGCAGAACGTGAACAAGGTCTCGTCCCGGATCGAGCTCCTCGTCGACCTGTCGGCGGTGGAGGGTCTCGATGACGACGCCAGGCTCCGCCTCGATCGCCTGGTCGGGCGTCAGCGCGACGCGATCGGCAGGCTGCGGGTCACGGCGCAGGAGAGCCGCGACCAGCACCGGAACCTGGCGCGCGCCCGCGAGAAGGTGACCGAGCTGATCGCCGCGGCCCTCGTCGTACCCAAGAGGCGCCGGCCGACGCGTCCCAGCCGCTCGAAGGTGGAGCAGAGGCTCGCCGTGAAGAAGCGGGACGCGCGGATCAAGAAGACGCGGCGTTCGAAGTCGGAAGACGACTAGAACTTGGCGACGATCGCCGCCGAGGTCACGGTGTCGGTCTTCCCGAAGTAGTCGTCGGGCGCCGTCCGGAGCGCCGGCTTGTTCACGTAATTCAGCGCGTGCGAGACCTTGAGGGAGAAGACCGTGGAGATGGAGGCGCTCACCGACGCCAGATTCTGGAAGCGCCAGTCCCGGGATTCCTTCAGGTCGGACGTGAACGAGGCATCGTCGGTAAATTCGGCCGTCTTGGAGATCACGCATTTGTAAGCGAGTCCGGCGCGCGCCGACGCGAACGAGAGGTCGTCGCCGAGCAGCCGCGTCTCCTTGGTGTAGCCGAGCCCGAATTCGGCCTTGAGCAGGTGGCGGCCGCTCGCGATGATCGCGTACGAGACGCCACCTTCCGCGGCGATTCGGTGGTCGATGCCCGCGAAGGTGTTCTCCAGATAGCCCGCCTGCACGAAGAGGCCGAGGCGCGGCGAGAGGTCGCGCGAGCCCTTCACGAGCGCGCTCACCGAACGCGCCTTCAGGTCGCCGTCCGCTTCGGCGCGCACGAAGGCGCCCCGGAAGAGGACCGACCAGGGGCTCGGCTGGTACAGCAGCTCGCCGGCCGCGCCGATCGTCTGCGTGCTGGTGTTGCCCGACGTCGAGACGTACGAGAGCTCGGCCTTGCCCGACCAGAGCGGAGGCGGCGCCGCGGCAGGAGGCGTATCCACGGCCAGCAGCGCGGGCGAAGCCAGAAGGGCGACCAAAAGGAATTTCTTCATTTCACTCTCCTCGACACGGACGACTCTTGTAATCAAAGTTCGTGCCGTGGGGCGAATTTCAGGGAGAAACCGGCTCCGGGCCCGGCCGCTCGATCGGAACGGGACGGCGCGACTCGTCGACGTTGACGTAAACGATCTCGGCCTCGGTGACCTTCACCGGCTGACCGGGTCCGCGCCACCGTTCCGCCTCGACGACCACCGAGACGGTGATCGAGGTGTTGCCGATCTTCTTGATGTGCGAGAAGAAGCTGACCACGTCGCCGACGTACACGGGCGCCAGGAATACGACCTCGGTCATCTTCACCGTCACCACGAGATCGCAGTACGGACGCGTGGCGATCGCTCCCGCATGGTCGAGGTAGGACAGCAGGATGCCGCCGAACACCGTGCCGTGCGCATTCGTGTCGCTCGGCATCATGGAGACGCGAATGGCGGGGTAGGCGCGCGGGTCCAGCGACTTCGGTTCGGCTTCTGTGATCGACATGGCCGGGATTATCGGGCTTTCGTACAATCGCGCCATGCCGAAGATCGCGCCCCGGCCCGAGATCGTGAACCACCCGCTCTATCAGGCCACGATGGCCGCGCAGCATCTGGCCTACCAGATCATGCGAGAGG